>NZ_PYLV01000029.1:0-51980 GCF_003025475.1 Photobacterium sp. NCIMB 13483 | reverse complement strand
ATATTTAGATTAATTGTTGCGACAGTTAATCATTGCGGAAGTGGCGGAATTGGTAGACGCACTAGATTTAGGTTCTAGCGCCGTAAGGTGTGAGAGTTCAAGTCTCTCCTTCCGCACCATTATTCTTTAAATCGGCTTTTTACCAATTACTGATTTAAACAATACACTAGAGAAATACGGTTATTTATAACTGACAATATGCGGAAGTGGCGGAATTGGTAGACGCACTAGATTTAGGTTCTAGCGCCGCAAGGTGTGAGAGTTCAAGTCTCTCCTTCCGCACCATATCTCTAGTTTGTGAAAAGTCTTATGAAAATAAGCATTGTAGGTCTATCGCCAAGCGGTAAGGCAACGGCTTTTGATGCCGTCATACCCTGGTTCGAATCCAGGTAGACCTGCCACTCTTTAAGAATATTGATTTATTTCAGTACTCTATGTTGGCTACGTAGCTCAGTTGGTTAGAGCACATCACTCATAATGATGGGGTCACAGGTTCGAATCCCGTCGTAGCCACCATTTCTTTTCTGATGACAGTTAAGAATAAAAATTTGCGGAAGTGGCGGAATTGGTAGACGCACTAGATTTAGGTTCTAGCGCCGTAAGGTGTGAGAGTTCAAGTCTCTCCTTCCGCACCATATTAGAGACCTACTCTTTGAGTAGGTTTTCTTTTATCTGCAATATAGTGATCATCTCTATTGATGACGACGGCAAATAAAAGAATAAATAAAAAGCCGAGTAATTAATTTTACTCGGCTTTTTGTTTTTATTTTCGTTACAAAAGACATTCAATACTATCGTTATATCCCCATTGCATACTTCAATACGTGTTTTTTTATCACACCAGTATGATCAGCAGCCCGTAATCCAACATTACGCAGTAACTTTAATGGCCCAATATTATTACTAAACGTGCTGTAGAAAAAATCCATTCCAGTTTGCATAATCAAATTATCAGGCCGACGACAACGTTCATAATTAGCCAGAACGTGAGGTTGTTGCCACTCACCACCAGCTTGGCTGATTTTATCGATTAAACAAGCAACATCTTTAAAGCCCAAATTAACCCCTTGCCCAGCTAATGGATTAATGGTGTGGGCTGCATCACCTAATAACACCACATTGGGTTTATAGTATGTTTGTGCATGACGACGAGTTAAGGGAAAGCTACCATGATTAAGCACGGTAAACTCGCCTAATTCACTCGGGAACGTTGCCATGATCTCTGCCTGTAATTGCGCGGCAGGCATTGCTGATAATTGACGAATTCGAGCAGGAGAGTCATACCAAACAAGTGATCCTTGATGACCAGGCAAAGGTAAAAATGACCGCGGCCCCGCGGGGGTGAACTGCTGCCAAGTAATATCCTGTTGTGGCAAAGCCGTCGTGATATTAATTAGCATACAATGTTGACGATAATCCCATGCGGTAATACCAATATTTACTTGCTGGCGTACTTGAGAGTTAGCGCCATCAGCACCAATGAGTAAACCACAATTAAGCAGTGAGCCATCGTCTAATTCAATCTGATAACCATCATCAATCGCAGTTGCTGCCACCATGGTTGCTGGACACAATAAAGTAATATTGTCGTATTGTTCAAACTGTTGCCATAGCGCTAATTGAAGTACACGGTTTTCAACAATATAACCCAATTGCTGCAGATGCATCTCATCGGCATTAAACCGCGTGCGACACTCAGAATGTTCCCACGTTTCAAGACGCTTAAAGGGACATAAACGCATCGCCATTACAGATTGCCATGCGCCTAATTGTTCTAATAGGGCAACTGAACGTGGAGAAATAGCCGAAACACGTAAATCCATCGCTTGGGCTAACATAAAGGGCTGTGGTGCATAGCCTTCAATTACAGCCACATCTAGCCCTTGTTGCGCTAAACCAATCGCGGTAGCAGCGCCCACCATACCGCCGCCGGCAACAATGACATCATATTGTTCCATATCTTTACCTACCTATTATGCCCAAGCTTATTATTTGGTTATAATCTTTCAAACCATTGTGTTAGATGATTGTATAAGAAAATACGGTTATTGGGATACTACCATAATGTATTCATCGCTAATCGCCCATTAGCGACTCCCTCTCATCGCTGACAGGAATCCAACCACCATGCTGGCAGGCTTTAAACGTTTTACTATTAAACTTATTTTAAGCGCGTTAATTGTGCCTATTGTGCTAATCATTATTTTAAAATTTATCAACCCACCGTTTTGGGGCTGGGAAATTAGCCGTACTCTATTTCCACCACAAGGTTATCCAAAGCAAACACATCATCAATGGGTTAATTTGGATAAGATTTCAAAAAATATGCAATTAGCGGTGATAGCCTCAGAAGATCAAACCTTTCCAGAACATCATGGTATCGATCTTAGTGCCACTTTATCTGTACTTGAACACAGTGGTAAAAACGGCCCTAGCCGAGGAGCCAGTACCATTACTCAACAAACCGCTAAGAATGTGTTTTTATTTCCCAGCCATTCTTTCATTCGTAAAGGCATCGAATTGTATTTTGCATTATGGATGGAGGTTATTTGGGGCAAAGATCGTATTTTAGAAACCTACTTAAACGTCATTGAATTTGGTCCAGGGATCTATGGTGTTCAAGCGGCTAGTGAGCATTTTTTCCATATTCCAGCGAGTCGACTTAGCGCTCAGCAAGCAGCACAACTAGCCGCAGTATTACCTAATCCGTATAAAATAAAAGCCAGTCCAATGAGTAATTATGTCTATCAACGAACATTATGGATCCGTAAACAAATGCGTCAACTAGGTATGGTTACGCTAAATAAGGTCTATGATGAACAATCACTTTTTAAATCTTTTAATCTCTATCGCTAGTCAATTCCAAAAGACCACACTTTTTTCAGGGTGGTGATGATCTAGTCAGACCGAGTTTAAAGCAGTACAATACGCGGCTTGCTACAGGGCATTACCTTTTACATACGGTAATGCGGCCTGTCAGCCCGTAATCTGAATGTAATGAATCAACACTACGAGCGAAGAGAGATGGCGAAGAAACTGCTGATTAAAACCTGGGGCTGCCAGATGAACGAATACGATTCATCAAAAATGGCCGATCTTCTTAATGCTGCTAATGGCTTCGAGTTAACAGAAATCCCAGAAGAAGCAGATGTTCTGCTACTTAATACCTGTTCGATCCGTGAAAAAGCACAAGAAAAAGTTTTCCACCAGCTAGGCCGTTGGAAAAAACTAAAAGATAAAAAACCTGATCTAGTGATCGGCGTTGGTGGCTGTGTAGCGACTCAAGAAGGCGATTCTATTCGCAAACGCGCACCTTACGTTGATGTTATCTTTGGTCCACAAACCCTACACCGTTTGCCAGAGATGATTAAACGTTCTCAATCAAATGAAAAAACCGTGATGGACATTTCATTCCCTGAGATTGAAAAGTTCGATAGTTTGCCTGAGCCTCGTGCAGACGGCGCAACAGCATTTGTGTCTATCATGGAAGGCTGTTCTAAATACTGTACGTATTGTGTAGTGCCTTACACCCGTGGCGAAGAAGTTAGCCGTCCAATTGATGACGTGTTATTTGAAATTGCTCAACTGGCAGATCAAGGTGTACGTGAAGTTAACCTGCTTGGCCAAAACGTGAATGCATTCCGTGGTCCAACACATGATGGTGAACTTGCCAGCTTTGCTGAACTTCTACGTTTAGTAGCGGCGATTGACGGTATTGACCGTGTACGTTACACAACCAGTCACCCGATTGAATTTACTGACGACATTATTGACGTTTATAAAGATACCCCTGAGCTGGTTAACTACTTACACCTACCAGTACAAAGTGGTTCAGATCGTATTCTAACGATGATGAAGCGTCCTCATACGGTACTTGAATATAAGTCAAAAATTCGTAAGTTACGTAAAGTACGCCCAGATATCACCATGAGCTCAGACTTTATTGTCGCGTTCCCAGGTGAATCTGATCAAGATTTCGAAGATACCATGAAACTGATTCGTGATATCGATTTTGATATTAGTTACAGCTTTATCTTCTCACCTCGCCCTGGTACGCCAGCAGCAGATTACCCATGTGATCTTACTGAAGATGTGAAGAAAGAGCGTCTGTACGCCCTACAACAACAACTAAATAGTCAAGCGATGCGCCATGCTCGTCAAATGCTTGGCACAGAGCAACGTATTTTAGTTGAAGGTCCATCGCGTAAAAATGTGATGGAACTACGCGGTCGTACTGAAAACAACCGTATTGTAAACTTTGAAGGCTCTGCTGAATTGATTGGTCAATTTGTTGATGTAAAAATCATCGATGTATTTACTAACTCATTACGTGGCGAACTTGTTCGTACTGAAGCAGAAATGGATCTTCGCGTTGCAATGTCACCAGCAGCAATGATGGCAAAAACGCGCCGTGAAGATGATTTAGGTGTAGGCGTATATACTCCAGAATAACTGTCGTTCACTGCCGTCAAATCACGCGCAGTAATCACTATTATTCAAAGTAAGTCGCATGCCCTGAAAATATGGTCGCCTACATTTAGGCGACCTCAATGAGAGGCAAACCTTGAGCAAGATAATTACTGTAGAATTTGATCTGGAACCAGCTGATAATCAGCGTCTTTCCAGCCTTTGTGGTCCTTTCGACGACAACATCAAACAACTAGAACGTCGTTTAGGTGTTGAAATCAATCATCGCAGCAACCACTTTAGCGTCGTGGGTCAACCACACACTGCTGATATTGCCACCAATATCATTAAAGATTTATACGTTGATACGGCTCCCGTACATAACAACATTCCAGATATTGAACCCGACCATATTCATCTGGCGATCAAAGCTTCTGGCGTCCTAGAACAAACCGTAGAAACAAGTATTCCTTTTGGTAAAGAAGTCCATATAAAAACCAAAAAAGGGATCATAAAACCACGTACACCCAACCAAGCCCAATACATTGCCAATATCGTAACCCATGATATTACCTTTGGTGTTGGCCCTGCGGGTACTGGTAAGACCTACCTTGCTGTTGCCGCCGCCGTTGATGCGCTTGAGCGCCAAGAAGTGCGCCGTATTCTGCTAACTCGTCCCGCGGTTGAGGCTGGTGAAAAGTTAGGCTTCTTACCCGGTGATTTAAGCCAGAAAGTCGACCCATACCTACGCCCACTTTATGATGCTTTATTTGAAATGCTCGGTTTTGAACGGGTAGAAAAACTGATTGAGCGTAATGTGATTGAAGTCGCACCATTGGCTTATATGCGTGGTCGAACACTGAACGATGCCTTTATTATTTTAGATGAAAGCCAAAATACTACTGTTGAACAAATGAAAATGTTCTTAACTCGTATTGGCTTTAATTCTCGCGCCGTGATCACCGGCGATGTCACTCAAATCGATTTACCACGTGGCGCACGTTCAGGTTTACGTCATGCGGTTGAAGTATTATCGAATGTTGAAGATATTAGCTTTAACTTTTTCTTAGCCAATGACGTTGTGCGCCACCCTGTTGTAGCTCGCATTGTTCAAGCTTATGAAGTTTGGGAAAGTGAAGATCAAAAACAACGTAAACAAGCAGAACAACGTCGTCGTACAGAACAAGACGCCAAAGACGCCGCCTTATTCGCCGTTGCGACTGCCGCTAAAATTGAATCACAAAAGAGTAACTAATGGCGATTTATCTTGATCTACAACTTGCAACAGCAGACGAAACTGGATTACCGACTGAAGCTGAATTTCAACAATGGCTAAATGCCGCAGTCATCCCATTTCAGGCCGATGCTGAAGTCACTATTCGATTAGTTGACGAGCAAGAAAGTCATGCACTCAACCTTGAGTACCGTGGCAAAGATCGACCAACAAACGTACTTTCATTTCCATTTGAAGCGCCACCTGAAATCGAAATGAATTTACTTGGCGATTTAATTATTTGTCGTCAAGTTGTCGAAGCGGAAGCCATTGAGCAACAAAAACCGCTTAATGCACATTGGGCACATATGGTTGTACACGGCAGTCTGCATCTGCTAGGTTATGATCATATCGAAGATGATGAAGCAGAAGAAATGGAAGCATTAGAGACTGAAATAATGCAAAACATGGATTTTGTCGACCCTTACATTTCTGAAAAGTAGTAACATACCAACGAATATTCCGCGGCTTACTAAACCAAGCCGCATTTCCGTGGCAATGTCCACTTAGTTGATAAAGTAAATAATGAACGAAGATAACTCTCCAACAACTGAAGGTCCGAGTAGAAAATCCTTCTTTGAACGTATTGGCCAATTTTTCCAAGGCGAACCACAAAACCGTGAAGAATTAGTTGAAGTATTCCGTGATTCGGAAGAAAACGATTTGATAGACCATGACACTCGAGACATGCTTGAAGGTGTAATGGAAATTGCTGAAATGCGTGTACGTGACATTATGATCCCACGTTCACAAATGACAACTATCGAGCGTTCTCAGAAGCTAGAAGATCTTATTGATTTAATTGTTGAAGCTCAGCACTCTCGCTACCCTGTTATCAGTGATGATAAAGACCATGTTGAAGGCATTCTATTAGCCAAAGACTTACTGCGTTATTTATTGCCTGATAGTGAACCTTTTGATATCGACAAAGTATTACGTCCTGCCGTTGTAGTGCCAGAAAGTAAGCGCGTTGATCGACTATTAAAAGAATTCCGCGAAGAGCGTTACCACATGGCAATTGTGGTTGATGAGTTTGGTGGTGTATCTGGTGTTATCACTATTGAAGACATTCTTGAGCAAATTGTTGGCGAAATCGAAGATGAATTCGACGACGAAGAAGAGCAAGAAGTTCGTCAATTAAGTAAGCATACTTACGCGGTCAAAGCCCTAACAACCATTGAAGATTTCAATGAACTGTTCCATACCTCATTTTGTGACGAAGAAGTCGATACTGTCGGCGGCTTAGTTATGATGAGTTTTGGTCACCTGCCATCACGCGGTGAAGTTGTTGAAGTTAATGGTTATTCTTTTAAAGTGACCTCGTCTGATAACCGCCGTGTTATCCAGTTACAAGTAACTGTACCGGACGAAGCATTTCAACCTACCATTACTCCGTAAATGATGACAAAAAAAACACTCATCTCATTGGGACAGTTGCTTGCAGCTGTCCCTGCGGGTGCGATTGCAACCTTGTCTTTTGCTCCTTATGACTACGCATTTATCGCCCCATTAACACTGATTCTGTTTTTCCTTTTATTACAGAAACAATCTCCTAAACGTTCAGCACTGATTGGCTTTTTTTATGGTCTAGGCATGTTTGGTACCGGTATCAGCTGGGTACATGTCAGCATTGATACCTTTGGTGGTATGCCTAAAATTGCCAGCATGTTCTTAATGTTTTTATTAATTAGCTATTTAGCGTTATATCCAGCGTTATTTGGCTATTTATTTAATCGCTTTAACCGCCAACGTCCTTTGCACCAATTACTGCTATCTGGCCCTGTTATTTGGTTGGTACTTGATTGGATCCGTGGTTGGCTCTTTACTGGCTTTCCTTGGCTATGGATGGGATACAGCCAGCTTAATACGCCATTGGCACACTTTGCACCCATTTTTGGTGTCGAAGGGATCACCCTCGCATTAGTGCTCATCTCGGGATCGATTACTGCGACCCTCTACTACCGTAACTGGCGTCCATTCATGGTTGCGGTGTTAGTGGTAATATTAGCCGTATTAGCGGGTATTCCGCAGTGGGTAAAACCCGATCCTAAGCACAGTGTCAGCGTTGCTTTAATTCAAGGTAATATTTCACAAGAAGAAAAGTGGTTACCTAGTCATCGCTGGCCAACCTTGATGAAATACATGGATCTCACCCGTGATAATTGGGGTTCAGATTTAATTATATGGCCAGAAGCTGCTATTCCAGCGCTTGAAGAAGATATTCCGACCTTCTTGCAGAATCTTGATGCTGCAGCACGTGCCAATAACAGCACGGTGATTACAGGTATTTTAGATCAAAAAGCCGATGGTGAGTTTTTCAATAATATATTGACACTGGGTGTCGATGCAGATGGGCCGTATAACTACAATACAGCCACGCGTTATACTAAGCATCATCTGTTACCTTTTGGTGAATTTGTACCGTTTGCGAGCATTCTACGTCCATTAGCACCGTTCTTTAACCTACCGATGTCATCATTTAGTCGTGGCGCTTATATTCAACCAAATATTCAAGCGCATGGTTATTCAATTGCACCGGCTTTGTGTTATGAGATTGCGTTTGGTGAGCAAATTCGTGAAAACATCACCAAAAAAACCGAGTTACTGCTCACGCTTTCTAATGATGCTTGGTTTGGGCGCTCAATCGGGCCCTTCCAACATATGGAAATAGCCCAAATGCGGGCGCTTGAGTTTGGTAAGCCGTTATTACGTGGCACAAATACTGGTATTACTGCCGTGGTTGACCATAATGGTCACATCACCAAAGAATTACCACAATTTGTAACAGGTGTTTTAAAAGATAAAGTGATCCCAACCATTGGAATGACACCGTATACCACTTTAGGCAGCTGGCCATTATACGGTTACTGTTTATGGGCGTTAGCGTTATCTTGGCTACTTGTTCGACGTAAACGCGGACATTTCCGTGACTTACCTCCAACGGAAACAGAATAAACTATAAGGTGAAGCTAATAACTTCACCTTTTTTTTTACGGTTAGTTTATTGTACTTTCATTGGCTAATAACAACCGCAATTCCGCAGACATTAACCACCCGCGGCGAGATAAGGAACGATAGATGAAAACGACACATAAAATTTTTACAACTTTGTGTTCATTATTAATGTTGATAATCTCAACACAAGCACTTGCTCAAGAACAACAAAATGACACCAAAGACGCATTAGCTCTTTTTTACAAATCCCCACAAACACAACCTTTTTTCCATTCTGCTTATGGGTATGCCGTGTTTCCATCGGTAGGTAAAGGGGGCTTTTGGATTGGTGGTGCTTATGGTTCTGGCGTAGTATTTAAAGCCAATCAAGCAATGGGATTTGCTAAGCTTTATCAAGTGTCTATCGGACTCCAATTTGGTGGCCAAGCCTTTAGTGAAATTTTATTCTTCCAAGATAAACGCGCTTACGATCGTTTTATTGATGGTGGATTAGAATTAGATGCTCAAGCGTCAGCGGTTGCCTTAACAGAAGGTGCCTCAGCTAAAATAGGTACCGCAGGTGCAGGAATGAATGCCGGTAGTGACTACATGACCCAAAGCTACATTAATGGTGTTGCTATCTTCACCCGCGCTAAAGGTGGCGCGATGATTGAAGCATCATTAGCAGGTCAAAAGTTCACTTACGAGCCAATGACAGCCGCAACTCGCCAGATCAAAGGCTACAATGATGTTCTGCCAACATTTAACAAGGAATATAAGCAGTCACCTACTGTGCCTCAACCACAACGTTCACAACCGATGCAAAAGCCAGCCGATACGATTAAACCGGCAAACTCTGCTGTTGTCGTTGATATCATTGAAAAACCAGACTATTAATTAAATAGCTAGGTCTTGAGCAATAAAAAACGCAGCCCTATATGGCTGCGTTTTAGTTCATTTTAAAATAACGTTTCGAGTTAGTTATGGATTTAAAGGCAAACGCGTGAAATGCTTGCAGCCACACTTCACACATGGTGCAATGCGCGTTACATGAGTGATCATTTCTGTATGGCCACATTGTTCACACACAAGATTACCCAAACCAACAAGCTCACCCGCCTGATAAACACCTTTATGCTGAATATCATCCATCACTTCAATCCACTCTAATTGTGTTTTATCTGTGATCTCTGCTAAATTTTTCCAAATACTTTCACTGACTAACTTATAAAATGGACTTTCACTGAAAGGCTCTGAGCTATTTTTCACTTCTTCCGTAAAAGTTTTTAGATCGCTTTTGACATAAGCTTCAACTAATGACAATTCATCTTTAGTCATATCGCTGGCCGCTTTACCATAAAGCTCGGTCGTTTTAAGATCACTTTTGATGTACGCTTCGATCAATGCAAGCTCATCTTTGGTCATATCACTGGCAGCTTTACCGTAAAGCTCAGTTATTCTAAAAAACTTCTTTAGCTCTTCTGGACTATGCTTAAGCGCTTCAGTTACTTTTTCTAATACCGCTTCATAATGCTTTTGTTGCTGAGTCATGGGATTAATCCTCCGCCAATGTGCGAAATAATTACGTAATTACGGCCAAATGTAAGATTAAGGTCGCCGAATCGCTATCAGCTATTGTTGACACCTTTACCTTTGGTTATCCTATGTCGATTACAATGAATGTGTTTGTATTAAACTCACAAAATTCTGGATGTCATCGATGCAAGAACAATATCGTCCACAGGACATTGAACAAAAAGTTCAAGAACATTGGGATAACAATAAGACCTTTGTTGTTAGTGAAGACCCTAATAAAGAAAAATTCTACTGTCTCTCCATGTTCCCGTACCCAAGTGGTCGCTTGCACATGGGTCACGTGCGTAACTACACTATCGGTGATGTTATCTCTCGCTACCAGCGCTTACAAGGCAAAAATGTTATGCAGCCAATTGGTTGGGATGCATTTGGCCTGCCAGCAGAGAACGCAGCAGTAAAAAATAATACTGCACCTGCGCCTTGGACATACGAAAACATTGAGTACATGAAGAACCAACTTAAACTATTAGGTTTTGGTTACGATTGGAGCCGTGAATTCGCAACCTGTACTCCTGAGTACTACCGTTGGGAACAAGAGTTCTTCACTAAACTGTATAACAAAGGCCTAGTTTACAAGAAGACATCTTCTGTGAACTGGTGTCCTAACGACCAAACTGTACTTGCGAATGAGCAAGTAGAAGACGGTTGTTGCTGGCGTTGTGATACCCCTGTTGAACAAAAAGAGATTCCACAGTGGTTCATTAAAATTACTGAGTACGCACAAGAGCTACTTGACGATCTTGATACCCTTGATGGTTGGCCTGAAATGGTGAAAACCATGCAGCGTAACTGGATCGGCCGTTCTGAAGGTGTTGAATTAACGTTTAACGTTAAAGGTCAAAACGATTTAGAAGTTTACACCACCCGTCCAGATACCCTAATGGGTGTGACATTTGTTAGCATTGCAGCTGGTCACCCTCTGGCTGCAAAAGCGGCTGAAAACAACCCAGCCCTAGCAACATTTATCGATGAGTGCCGTAACACCAAAGTTGCTGAAGCTGAACTGGCAACAATGGAAAAGAAAGGCATGGATACCGGCTTTACTGCTATCCACCCATTAGATGGTCGTGAAGTACCTGTCTACGTTGCTAACTTCGTATTAATGGATTACGGCACAGGTGCTGTAATGGCGGTTCCAGCTCACGATCAACGTGACTTTGAATTTGCAACCAAATATAACATCGACATCATGGCAGTTATTAAGCCAGAAGACGGTAGCGAATTTGATATCTCTGAAGCTGCATTCACTGACAAAGGTATGTTGTTTAATTCTGGTGAATTTGACGGCCTAAACTTCCAACAAGCGTTTGATGCCATTGCAGCAAAACTTGAAACGGAAGGTAAAGGCAAGAAGACGGTTAACTTCCGTCTTCGTGACTGGGGTGTTTCACGTCAGCGTTACTGGGGTGCACCAATCCCAATGGTAACGACTGAAGATGGTCAAGTACATCCTGTTGCTGCCGATCAACTACCGGTTATTCTTCCAGAAGACGTGGTAATGGATGGCGTAACAAGCCCTATCAAAGCGGATCTAGAGTGGGCTAAAACTACCTTTAACGGCGAACCAGCACTACGTGAAACAGATACCTTTGACACCTTCATGGAGTCATCTTGGTACTACGCACGTTACTGTTCACCACAAGCAGATGATATTTTAGATCCTGCGAAGGCGAATTACTGGCTACCTGTTGATCAATATGTTGGTGGTATTGAACACGCTTGTATGCACCTATTGTACTCACGTTTCTTCCACAAATTGCTACGTGATGCAGGTTACGTAACCTCTGACGAACCGTTTAAGCAACTACTATGTCAAGGCATGGTATTAGCAGATGCGTTCTTCTACACCACAGATAAAGGTGGTAAAGAGTGGGTTGCGCCAACAGATGTAACGGTTGAACGTGATGGCAAAGGCCGTATCACAACAGCGGTTGATTCTAAAGGCCATAATGTTGAACACTCAGGCATGATCAAAATGTCTAAGTCTAAAAACAACGGTATCGACCCACAAGAAATGGTAGACAAATACGGTGCAGATACCGTACGTCTATTTATGATGTTCGCATCACCGGCTGATATGACGCTGGAATGGCAAGAATCTGGCGTTGAAGGTGCAAACCGCTTCCTTAAACGTGTATGGAAACTTGTGCGTGAGCATGCTGAAAAAGGTGAAGCTGAATCAGTAGATACAGCAGCACTAAACAGCAATCAAAAAGCACTTCGCCGTGACATTCATAAAACCATTGCTAAAGTAAGTGATGATATTGGTCGTCGTCAGACATTCAATACCGCCATTGCTGCAATCATGGAATTAATGAACAAGTTAGCGAAAGCGCCACAAGAATCAGCACAAGATCGTGCTATTCTTGATGAAGCACTAAAAGCTATTGTTACTATGCTTTACCCAATGACACCGCATATCTGTTTTGAAATGTGGCAAGCACTGGGTCAAACAGACATTGACCATGCAGTATGGCCACAAGCTGATGCAGCAGCATTAGTTGAAGATGAAAAACTGATCATTGTACAAGTTAACGGTAAACTACGTGCTAAATTAACGGTAGCGGCAGACGCAACCAAAGAGCAGGTAGAAGCGTTAGCAATGGCTGATGATGGCGTAACTCGCTTCACTGATGGCAACACAGTACGTAAAGTTATTTATGTACCAGGTAAACTGCTAAACATCGTAGCAAACTAATCAAGGTTACTTTGCTTTGTTAGCAAGCCTAATAAAGACAAGTGCCTTAAAGATCCCCGCTTCTGCGGGGATCTTTATAATTATGGTCATATTTAATTTTGCGCCCAGCGCACCTTCTTTTCTTTCAAGGAGCTGACTTTCGTGAAAAGTTTTTTCTCGGCCAACAGACTAACTCGACTACTTATCATCACTCTTCTCGCGCTTACAACAGCTTCTTGCGGCTTTCATCTTCGTGGTAACTACATGCTACCAGAAGGCATTGCCAAGCTATCGTTAACCAGTTTTGACCCCTACGGCCAATTAACCCGTATGGTAAAATACCAATTTAAACTGCATGGTATTGAAGAAGTAAAACCAGCAGCAACCGTACCAAATCTTAATATCACCAGTGAATCAACTGGCGACAGTACGTTATCGCTATATCAAAATAACGGTAAAGCAGAATACGATTTAACGTTAACGGTTAACTACACTGTGACAATTCCTAATCAAGGCATTGAACAGTTTAGTACTAAAGTCACCCGTACTTTCCTAGATAACCCACTTTCAGCACTTGCAAAATCAGTAGAACGTGATGAATTAGTCAATGTGATGCGTGAACAAGCAGCACAACAAATCATGCGTAAACTGGCGCGTCTGACCACAGTGTTTAATAAAATGGAAGAAGACAAACTCAACGCTGAATTAGACCAAATATTGCATAATCAAAAAGTATCGATTAAAGATGGTAGTACAACCACTATCACCACAACACCTGCGATAATACATAAAAAACAAGATAATAACGCCCAATGAGAGTCTACCCTGAACAACTGACGCAGCAGCTAACAAAAGGCCTGCGTCAGGCTTATTTGTTGTTTGGTAATGAACTATTATTAAAACAAGAAGCGAGCGATAACATAAAGCATATCGCCCATCAACAAGGCTTTCTTGAACGACATAGTTTTACTATCGATAATAGTCTTGATTGGAATGCAGTATTAGATTGCTGCAATGCCATGAGCTTATTTTCAGCACAACAAATTATCGAGCTTGAAATTGCTGAAACTGGATTAAATGCCAATCAATCTAAAGCATTACTCGAAGTGATAACGGCGCTAAATCCTGATATTTTATTGATCCTTACCGGTCCTAGAATCAATAAAAAACAAGAAAGCACCAAATGGTTTAAAGCGCTGGATAGTATCGGCCTGTATGTGCCTTGTAATACTCCAGACCCACGTCAAATGCCGCGTTTTATTCAAGGTCGTTGTCAGTTATTAGGTTTAAAGCCCGATCATGAATCGGTACAAATGCTCGCGCAATGGCATGAGGGTAATTTACTGGCGCTATCGCAAAGTTTGCATAAATTAGTACTATTGTATCCCGATGGCATTCTCACCATCGTACGATTACAAGAAGCATTAAGTCGCCATAATCACTACACGCCATTTCAATTAATTGATGCTTTATTAGCCGGGCAAGCGAAACGAAGCCAACGCATATTGCGTCAATTACAAGCGGAAGGTGTTGAAGCGACTATTTTATTGCGAACATTACAGCGAGAATTAACTCAACTGTATAAAATGCAAGAAATGGGTAAAAAAGGTACGCCACTCAATCTCATCTTTGAACAATTTAGAGTGTGGCAAAACCGCCGTGAAATGTATATTGGGGCGTTACATCGACTATCTCTAACAACCTTAGTAACGATTATTCATCAACTAACGTTAGTAGAAATTCAAGTCAAAACCGACTATGACACCCAACCATGGTCGGCCTTGAGTTGCTTATGTGCAGAGATGTGCGGTATTCCAACCCACTTACAACCACGAGATTAATATCAATACAGGTCAAAATTGCGACTTTTTGCCAGTTTGAAGCAAATCACTCAACAAACATGCGAAAAAATACCGTCTGAACCTTGTCCGCTTATCGCTGTCTGATAAGAGCATGGTATACTGCGGCACAATTCATGGTCAGTATGTCTATTTGACATTATAGATGCTAGTTATAGCGTCATTCGGCCACTACTATACTAACACTCAAGTGAGGGAATCCCTTTGCAGGTTCAAGAACTACACGATTTCATTGTTGATAAAATTGACGACATTAAAGCACAAGATATCGTAACTATTGATGTTCGCGGTAAATCAAGCATCACCGATTTTATGGTTATTTGTACTGGTACATCTAACCGTCACGTGGCATCTGTTGCTGATCACGTAAATAAAGAATCTAAGCTTGTTGATTTTCCTCCTTTCGGCATCAGTGGCGAAAAAGAAGGTCAATGGGTTATTGTTGATATGGGCGATGTTATGCTTCATATCATGCAAGAAGATGCTCGTGAGCTTTACCAACTGGAGAAGCTTTGGAGCTAATTGACCATGAAGCTTCAACTGATTGCTGTTGGTACTAAAATGCCAAAATGGGTTGAGGAAGGCTATAAAGAATATAGCCGCCGCTTCCCAAAAGATATGCCTCTGGAATTGATTGAAATTTCAGCGGGAAAGCGTGGCAAAAACGCTGATATTCCTCGCATTCTACAAAAAGAAGGCGAAGCCATGTTAGCTGCAGTTGCTAAGGGCAACCGAATTGTTACTCTGGATATTCCCGGTAAACGCTGGGATACAGGACAATTGGCACAACAATTGGATGCATGGAAACTAGACGGACGCGATGTATCAATTTTGATCGGCGGACCTGAAGGACTTTCTCCTGCATGTAAAGCAGCGGCAGAACAAAGCTGGTCATTATCACCATTGACTTTACCACACCCATTGGTGCGCGTGGTAATGGCAGAAAGCTTATACCGTGCATGGAGTGTCACGGCTAACCATCCGTACCACAGGGAATAATCATAAATGAGACAAAAGCGAACCCAGATCCGCGACCATCGCGCTGAGTCGGCATTATTTTTTCGTCGAGCTCTTGTCTCATTTATTGGTATCGCAATACTTGTAGGCCTGCTGCTGTTTAATCTGTTCCATATTCAGGTTGAGCAACATCAGGACTATCAAACCCGCTCAAATGATAATCGTATTAAAATTGTCCCTGTCACCCCTAATCGCGGCCTAATTTACGACCGTAATGGCGTGATCTTAGCGGAAAACAGACCCATTTATAGTCTTGAGATCACCCTAGAAAAAGTCTCTGAACTCGATCAGACTTTTGCCGATCTTAAACAGATCATGGGCATCACTGACGAAGATATTGCCAACTTCCAAAAAGAGCGCCGCCGTACCCGTCGTTTTAAGTCAGTCCCTATTCTTGATCACCTCAATGAAAAGCAAGTTGCACTGTTTTCTGTTAATCAGCATCGCTTGCCTGGTGTAGAAGTAAAAGCACACTTAAAACGCTATTATCCTTACGGTGATACCCTCACCCACGTTTTAGGTTATGTTGCTAAAATTAACGATCGTGACCTTAAAAAACTGGATAAAGAAGGTAAGTTAAGTAATTACAAAGCAACCCGCGACATGGGTAAACTCGGTATCGAGCGTTACTACGAAGAACTATTACATGGTACCTCTGGCTATCAAGAAGTTGAAGTCAACAGCCGCGGTCGTGTTATTCGTACCCTTAAATATATTCCGCCTATTCCAGGTAAAGATATCAAGATCAACATTGATATTAAACTTCAGCAATATGTTCAGAACTTACTTATTGAGCATAAAGTTGATCCTGTTACAGGCAAAGAGATCATTAAACATAAACGTGGCTCAATTGTTGTATTAGACCCTAAAGATGATGCAATTTTAGCCATGGTATCAAGCCCTAGCTACGATCCAAATTTGTTTGTTCGCGGTATCTCAAGTAAAAAATACAACGCGTTGCTCAATAATCCAGATCGTCCATTGGTGAACCGCGTTACGCTGGGTATTTATCCACCCGCATCAACGGTCAAGCCACTGATTGCCGTTGCCGCATTAACCGAAGGGGTGATCACACCCAATACCACCCGTAACGATCCCGGTTGGTGGCAAATCCCTAATTCAACCAGCCGTAAATTCCGTGACTGGTTACGTTGGGGCCATGGTCGCGTTAATATCTATAGAGCGATTGAAGAGTCAGTAGATACTTACTTCTATCAAGTTGCTTACGATCTGGGTATTGATCGTCTTTCAACCTGGATGAATAAATTTGGTTATGGCGTATACACAGGCATTGATATTCATGAGGAGAGCAAAGCCAATATGCCCACTCGTGAATGGAAACAAACTCGCCACAAACGCCCATGGTATCAAGGTGATACGATTCCTGTTGGTATCGGTCAAGGTTATTGGACGGCAACACCATTACAGATAGCCAAAGCCACATCGGTGTTAGTAAATAGCGGTGTAGTACATCGTCCGCACCTGCTGAAAAATATTATTGATGATAAAGTCGAAGCACCGGCTAAATTTGAAAACTTTCCACCTATCACAGGTGTAGATCCTAAAACATGGGAAATTGCGCGAGAAGGTATGCACCGTGTCCTTTATGGTCACCGAGGTACTGCGCGTAAAGCCTTTTACAACACCCCTTATCAAGCAGGGGGTAAATCAGGATCTGCACAGGTGTTTGGTTTAGCTGAAAACCAAAAATATAACGCTGATGAGTTAGAAGAGCATTTACGTGACCACGCCCTATTTACTGCATTTGCACCGTTTGATAAACCGCAAGTGGTGGTCTCAATGGTATTAGAAAATGCCGGCGGTGGCTCAAGTAATGGTGGTCCAATAGCTCGACAAATATTTGACCATATGCTGATAGAGCCACCAGTCACGGTTCCTTTACAATTAGCGGCACCAACACAAGCTACTGCGGAAGTACGTTAATGAGCATCATGGCAACAACAGGGTCAAAGCCAAGTCTAAGTGACCGCTTACATATTGATATCCCCTTGCTATTGGGATTATTAGCCATCATGAGTTTCTCATTGGTGATCATGTACAGTGCCAGTGGTCAAAGCATGCCGATGATGGAACGCCAAGCAATGCGAATGCTGCTGTCACTTGGCGTCATGTTTGTTCTTGCCCAAATTGCACCACGCCGTTATGAAGCATGGGCCCCTTATTTATTTGGTCTTGGACTGATACTGCTCATTAGCGTACTTTCTTTTGGTGAAGTATCTAAAGGCGCACAACGCTGGCTTAACTTAGGCTTTATTCGATTTCAACCATCAGAATTAATCAAACTTGCAGTGCCATTAATGGTGGCACGGTTTATTGGTAACCGTCCGCTCCCGCCCACGTTTACCCATATTTTTGTTGCACTGGTATTAATTTTCACACCAACGATTTTAATTGCCAAACAACCTGACCTTGGCACTTCAATTTTGATTGCCGCATCAGGGATATTTGTTCTGTTTCTGTCAGGAATTAGCTGGCGAGTGATAATTGGTGCATTGGTATTACTCGGTGCCTTTATTCCTGTGTTATGGTTCTTCCTAATGCATGACTACCAACGTACTCGCGTAATGACCTTATTTAATCCCGAATCTGATCCTTTAGGAGCGGGATACCATATAATCCAATCAAAAATAGCTATTGGTTCAGGAGGAATCACTGGTAAAGGCTGGCTTCATGGTACTCAATCACAATTAGAATTTGTTCCTGAACGTAATACTGACTTCATTTTTGCGGTGATCGCCGAAGAATGGGGATTAGCCGGTGTTATCGGTTTACTCGCAATGTATCTGTTTGTATTGGGGCGAGGATTATTACTTGCAAGCCGTGCTCAGACCGCGTTTGGGCGTATGATGGCAGGCAGTATTGTACTTAGTTTTTTTGTTTATATTTTTGTTAATATCGGAATGGTAAGTGGACTATTACCTGTTGTAGGTGTTCCTCTTCCCTTAGTCAGTTATGGTGGTACCTCAATGGTTACTCTCATGGCTGGTTTTGGTATTCTGATGTCTATCCACACTCATAGAAAAATGTTGTCTAAGGCGACCTAATAAATGCGTTCACTATTTGTAGTTTTTTTCCTAATCCTTGCTGGGTGTAGTTCTTCGCCTGAACAAACTCAACAGCCACAAACAAAACCGGATACAACCGCTAAACCTGTTAAAGTGATTAAAATCGTCAAAGTCACCAAACCAAACACTGATGATCCTAACGCTGGACGCTATTCTCTTAAGGATGATCGCGCACCGACAGTCATACCTGATTTTTCAAAAGTAAAATTAGTCACCCCTCATTACGAAGCTTATAGTCGAGGTGGTAATAAAGACTACACTTTACGCGGTAAACGCTACCATATTATTAAGAATCCTAAAGGGTATACCGAAACTGGATTTGCTTCATGGTATGGCGAAAAATTCCATGGCCATAAAACAGCCAATGGTGAAGTGTATAATATGTTTGCGATGACAGCCGCACACAAAACTCTGCCATTACCAAGCTTTGTCCGTGTCACAAATACCTTAAATCATAAATCAGTAATTGTTCGCGTTAACGATCGCGGTCCATTCCATGATGGCCGTATTATTGATTTAAGTATGGCAGCCGCTTCTAAATTAGGCGTGATCAGCTATGGTACTGCTCCGGTAAAAATTGAAGTGCTTACCATTCCGAAGCCATCAACCACTGCCGAAATTAAGAAAGCGCCAATTCCAATTCAATATTTTATTCAATTAGCCGCGGTGAATACCCAACAAAAAGCGGATCAGATGCAACGTGAAGTAAAAAAACGCTACAGCACCAGTGTTGATATTGAAAAAATTGCGAACCGAGCTGTTTTCCGCATTCGATTAGGGCCATTTTTAGATCATAAAGATGCTGATTTATTGCTCGCTCAGGTGAAGAATAAACATTATCCGCAAGCATTCATGATCACTGAAAAACGATAACTGAACCTTATTGTTATTTTATAATCATACTTATTGCCTATAGTTTTTTATTAAAATCATAAAACTATAGGCTTTTTATGGCCTCACCCTATAACAATAGCCTCAATGTTGAGCTTAATCCCCTAATGTCAGAACTTTGGAAACTTCCGTTCAGGCACTGATTGCCAATGTGTTATCTGTTATAGTGAGCCCACTTTTTAGCCACAGATTAATTAAAGTTAAATATATCATGAAGAAAACAGCTGTGCTTTTCCGTTCTGTAGCCATCTCCGCCACTCTGCTGGCTTCAGCTACTGTTGCTGCATCACCAGCAGTAGTACCTGAAGCTCCACAAATTGCGGCTAAAGGTTATGTTCTTATTGACTACAACTCAGGCAAAATCATTGCTGGTCATAACCAAAATGAAAAATTAGCGCCTGCAAGCCTAACAAAAATCATGACCAGCTATGTGATTGGTCAAGAAATTAAAAATGGCAATATATCTCCCAACGATAATGTCGTTATCAGTAAAAATGCTTGGGCGAAGAACTTCCCTGGCTCTTCTAAGATGTTCTTAGAAGTGGGTAAAACCGTAAAAGTATCTGATCTTAACCGCGGTATTATTGTTGATTCAGGTAATGATGCCTGTGTTGCAATGGCTGAACATGTTGCAGGTTCACAGCAAGCATTCGTTGAGTTAATGAATAGCTGGGCAAAAAATCTGAAGATGAAATCGACTCACTTTACTAATGTTCATGGTTTAGATAATCCAGACTTGTACACAACCCCTTATGATCTTTCTATTCTTACACGTGCGCTTATTCATGATTTACCCAATGAATTTAAGATCTACGATGAAAAATCATTTACTTATAACGGTATCACGCAATACAACCGTAATGGTTTATTGTGGGATCAAAGCATGCACGTTGATGGTCTAAAAACAGGCCATACTAATAATGCAGGTTACAGTTTGGTAAGTACTGCCACTGAAGGCAACATGCGTCTTATTTCAGTGGTAATGGGAACAGCAAGTAAACATGCGCGTCTTGCTGAAAGTAAGAAACTATTAACCTATGGTTTCCGTTTCTTCACAACCTTAACGCCATATAAGAAAGATCAAACATTTGTGACTGAAAAAGTCTGGATGGGTGATACAGATAAAGTCGATCTTGGTGTTAATGAAAATACTTACGTTACGATTCCACGTAGCCAAGCAAAAGATTTAAAAGCAAGCTTCGTGTTAACTAAAGAATTAAAAGCGCCAATTCAAAAAGGCGAAGTAATGGGTACGCTTTATTACCGTCTAGGTGATACTGATATTGCTCAATACCCTTTAGTGGCACTTACTGAAGTAAAACAAGGCAACTTTTTTAGCCGCTTAGTTGATTATGTAACAATGCTGGTACAAAGCTGGTTCTAAAGCTTAATTGCAAGCAAAAACACTCATAAAAGAAGCGGCCAATGGCGGCTTCTTTTGCTTTTCAAGCTTGCATACACATTTTCCAATAACCAAGATAATCACAACCTTGTTTTCCAACTACTGACGCATTAAGATGCCTGCATATTACCGTGATTTGTGATCTATACCACGGTGTAAAGCCAGAGAAACCTGAACCTTGGAGTTCTATTATGCAAGATTTAAATAAAGAGCAACCAAAACTTAAAGATCTACTTGAATTCCCTTGTAGCTTTGCCTTTAAAGTTATGGGTGAGAATAAGCCAGAATTGGCTGATCGTGTTGTTGAAGTTATTCAAAAAACAATCCCTGGTGATTACGTTCCAACGACAAAGCCAAGCAGTAAAGGGACTTATACCGCAGTCTCTGTAACGGTTAATGCTACTAATATTGAACAGATTGAAACACTATATAAAGAACTTGGCGCGATCGATATCGTGCGTGTTGTTCTATAATAGCAAGTCAGATGGCGGCTTCTTATAAGTCGCCATTCTTTTTTATCCCCCCTCCTTCTTTTTACGCATTTCTTGCTATTTTTCCTCTATTTTCACTTCACCACATAACTCTTAAAACTATTAATAAGCCCTGAATAACGGGTTAATCATGCATCTTTGAACAGTTTAGGTATAATGGTCTGGTTCACAGCCAGTAAATGGCGCTTTGCGTTATATCAATAAATAGGCACAAATTTGCAAAAATCTCTTATTATTAGAAATATGGGCCGTTGTGATTACCAAACCACCTTTGATGCTATGCATCAATTCACCAATGACCGCACTGATAACTCAGTCGATGAAGTATGGTTGGTTGAACATCACCCCGTCTTTACTCAAGGTCAAGCTGGCAAGGAAGAACATCTACTCAACACAGGTGAAATTCCCGTCGTCCAAAGTGATCGTGGAGGTCAGGTGACATATCATGGTCCAGGTCAGCAAGTTGCTTATATATTGATTAACTTACGCAGAAAAAAACTCAGTGTTCGTGACCTAGTCAGCCACATCGAAAACACAATTATAAATACACTATCTCAATTTGGGATTACATCTAATGCTCGCCCTGATGCACCAGGTGTCTATGTCGACAATCGCAAGATATGTTCATTAGGATTACGCATCAGACGCGGCTGCTCTTTTCATGGTCTGGCACTTAATATAAATATGGATTTGGCCCCATTCCAACGTATCAACCCTTGTGGCTACGCTGGAATGGAAATGACGCAAACAGCATCATTAAACGGCCCGAGTGAACTGATGGAAGTTCAGCCGGTACTCATTGAAGAATTAACAAAATTACTCGACTACTCACAAGTCGAGTGGATGACGGAAAGCAATCAACTATGAGCAAACCAATTAAAATTGAACAAGGCGTTAAATACCGTGATGCAGATAAAATGGCATTAATTCCGGTACGTAATGTAGCCCAAGAAGAAGCACCCAAAGACGTGTTACGTAAGCCTTCATGGATGAAAATAAAACTGCCATCTGACAGTAAGCGCATTCAAGAAATAAAATCAGCCCTACGCAAAAATAACCTGCATTCTGTTTGTGAAGAAGCATCATGCCCAAATTTGGCTGAGTGTTTTAACCATGGCACCGCTACCTTTATGATTTTAGGTGCCATTTGTACACGCCGTTGCCCGTTTTGTGATGTTGCCCATGGTCGTCCATTAGCACCTAATGCTGAAGAGCCAAGTCATTTAGCTCAAACCATTGCGGATATGAAATTACGCTATGTGGTTGTAACATCTGTAGACCGTGATGATCTTCGTGATGGTGGCGCACAACATTTTGTTGATTGTATTAATGCCATTAGAGCTAAAAGCCCACAAATTCATATTGAAACCCTAGTGCCTGATTTCCGTGGTCGTATGGATCGCGCACTGGATATTTTTCAAGATACAGCGCCAGATGTATTTAACCATAACCTAGAAACTGCACCACGCTTATACCGTAAGGCACGTCCTGGAGCAAACTATCAATGGTCATTGGATTTATTAAAGAAATTTAAAGAAATTCACCCAACAGTACCAACAAAATCAGGCGTTATGATGGGACTGGGTGAAACCAAAGAAGAAATAATTCAAGTTCTAAAAGATTTGCGCGCTCATGGCGTTACTATGCTAACCCTTGGTCAATACCTTGCACCAAGTCGTCATCACTTACCGGTTGAACGTTACGTGCCGCCTGAAGAGTTTGACGAGCTAAAACAAATTGCACTTGATCTTGGTTTTACACATGCGGCTTGTGGTCCATTTGTACGTTCGTCTTACCATGCCGACTTACAAGCTCAAGGTGTCGAAATTAAATAATGAATTAATTCGTTCATTAATTTCCATAAAAAAACCGCTTTAGTCTGCACTAAAGCGGTTTTTTAACAACTAAACCACAAGGTTAATTATTTAGCAAAAGCAGCGCCAAATACAGGAGCAATAGAATCTAATACAGAAACTGTTACTGGCTTACCTTCGTTATCAGTAATGTTCAATGATGTACGATTACCTAGATCACCAACTAAAATACGATATTTGTCATTGGTTAAATTCATCGGCTTCGTACCTAACTGAGTCCAAAACGCATCATCAGGTTGACGGTATTTAACTTCAATTAGACCTTGTGAACGATTACGATCTTCAATAGTAAAGCCTAACTGTTGTAGCATTGCAGGTAAGCGTTCCCACATATCTTCATACGACGCACGCGCAATAATAATCGGTAAACCACTACGATCGGTTCCCATTACTACTGGAATGTTTTTCAATTGCTCAGCTGCCGCTAAACGCGCTTGCTCACGAGCCATATTGTCGTACTTAGACATCACTAAATTGGTCATTAAAATGCTGTAGCGACGCTTATTATCTGTACTAACTGATTTCACATCACCATTTTCACGCCAATCAGTTAGCGTAATACGGTAGCTATTAATGTTAGGCGTTTTTTCTATCGTGTAACGGCTACTGATCTTGGTATCTTCGTCATCATTAGTCCAAGAAACCCAATCAGTATCAATACGATCAGCGCTTTGTTTTATAATACCGACATTATTATCTGTGATCAGCTTTTGTGTCACACGCCAGATCTTCATCAGATCATTTGACGATGGCATAAACAAGGTTACGCCTTGCTGATCAATCGCAGAAGTGACTCCTGGAATCAATTCTAGCACTTGTAGTGGTGGACGAATATCAACCTTAGTGCCCACTTCGCCTTTATAAACCTGTTGCGGGATCGCATAGTTAGTATTACTAAAGGGTTGAGCCCCTGCCGGCAACGTCCAACTCTCAAGCGATGGCGTATTAAGATAATTAAAATCTTGCGCTGCCTGTCGACGACTATCCGTACCACTAGAACATGCGGTGATCGTTGTCACTACGACGGCGGCTAATGCTAGCCGGTATTTATAATTCATTTATGCTCCTGCGCTCCTAGATTGTTACAACCACGAATGAATAACTACGTATTATAATACGTTAGCATCAATAAGTGCTTGTTTAACAACAGGCTGCTGTGATTCGCTTAAAACAGTAAGCGGAAGTCGTAAGTTATCGTGTTCAATTAACCCCATTTGATGAGCAGCCCACTTAACGGGAATAGGGTTAGCTTCAACAAACAGTTTGGTGTGTAACGGCATTAAACGTTGATTGATCTCTTGAGCCGCATCAATGTTACCTTCTAAAGCAAGGTTAAACATTGTCGCCATTTCTGCTGCAACAATATTTGCAGTAACAGAAATAACGCCATGACCACCTTCAGCAACAAAATCAACCGCAGTTGCATCATCACCGCTTAGTTGGATAAAATCTGCGCCACAAAGTTCCCGTGTTTTTTTAACGCGAGTAATATCACCTGTTGCGTCTTTAATACCAATAATGTTGTCAAGTTTTGCTAAACGAGCAACAGTTTCAGGCAATAAATCAACCGCAGTACGACCCGGTACATTATATAAGATTTGTGGTATATCCGTCGATTCAGCAATGGCTTTATAGTGTTGGTATAAACCTTCTTGGGTTGGTTTATTATAGTATGGTGTCACACTTAAACAGGCAGCAATTCCCGTACCAGAAAACAGTTTAGTAATGGTTATTGCTTCATGGGTTGCATTTGCACCCGTACCTGCAATAACAGGAATACGCCCATCAACATACTCTAATGTTTTTAAAACAACTTTAATGTGTTCGTCAACCGTTAGTGTTGTTGATTCACCTGTTGTTCCCACGGCAATAATTGCAGTTGTACCTGCTGCAATGTGGTAATCGACCAATTTCTTAAGGCCGATATAATCAACTTCGCCTGAAGGATCAAATGGTGTTAATAGTGCTACCATGCTTCCTGAAAACATGTCTGTCTCCCCTGTTTTATATATCGTAACAATTCTAAACTAACAACATTAACAACCAATCATTAAAAATGGTTACGGTATATAGCTAGTTAATAAGTCATGGTACTTTTGCATGGCTATAAACTCAAGCAAAGGGTGACTGAAAACCGTTAACTGACGCGCTTTATCGTATTCATGTTAAGCCCATCAGCAATGTTTTACGTATCTTATCCCTAAAAATGTTTTTTTTGAGTCATTATTATTGTTAACCCTACAATTATAATAAAAAATTTTGTGATTATTGATGGTGAATTGCACTCATTGGAATAATGAGTCTGTGCTAACATGCTAGTAATGATCACGAAAATATGGCGCTAAATATGGAACATTACCTCGTAATAACAGCTGTAGGTACTGACCGCCCAGGTATCACCGATGAGATCACCCATCTTGTCGCAAACAGTGGCTGTAATATCATTGATAGTCGAATTGCTCTTTTTGGCTCAGAATTCACCCTGATTATGTTACTTTCAGGCAATAGCAATGCGATCTCAAGAATCGAGTCTACATTGCCCCTTAAAGGCCAAGAACACGACTTAATCACGGTAATGAAACGCACCAATAAACATATTTCTCGTTTCTTTCCATACACGGCTGATTTTCATATTGAAGCAAAAGATAGCCCAGGGTTGATTAAGCATTTCACGCATTTTATTGCGAGTCGCAAGATTGATATTTCAACCCTGAGTGCCAATACGATTGAAAATGGCCATGATGATATCGACAATAAATTAGTCCTTCAAATCAGTACTAATTTACCTGAAGATTGTAATTTAATGAGTCTACAAGAAGAATATGAAGCACTCTGTAAGCAGCTCAATGCTCACGGCACAGTCAACTTTATAGGTCATCACTGATATTATTCTCTTTCAACAGTCCACCATAACAACACATTTAAATTTGTGTTTATAACTTATTAATAAGGACCGCTGCATGAATACATTAACACCGGGAATGCTCGCCCCCGTTTTTACCTTACTTAACCAAGATAACCAGCCCATCAGTTTACGTGACTTTGCGGGTAAGAAAGTATTGGCTTATTTCTATCCTAAAGCAATGACACCTGGCTGTACGGTTCAAGCTTGTGGCTTACGTGATAGCAAAGCCGAACTCGATGCACATAACGTGGTTGTTTTAGGCATCAGTATTGATCCCGTTAAGCGGTTACCTAAATTTATTGAACGAGACAATCTTAATTTCACCTTATTATCAGATGAAGATCATGCAGTGGCTGATCAATTTGGTGTTTGGGGTGAGAAAAAGTTCATGGGTAAAGTGTACGATGGTTTGCACCGCATCAGCTTCTTAATTGATGAGCATGGCAAAATTGAGCACGTATTTAATAAATTTAAAACCAAAGATCATCATCAAGTAGTGTTGGATTACCTTAATCAGTAATATTGTTATAACGATCCTTAAATAAAAAAGGCCAATCAAGGCCTTTTTTATTGATGATTATTTGTATCAAGCCGTTTTAATAACTCACTGGTGGGACAGTTTCTTTCATTACTAATGCGCCCCACACAGCTTTGACTAAAGTTGCTAATGGAATCGCAAAGAAGACGCCCCAGAATCCCCACAGACCACCAAACACCAACACTGCAACTATAATTGCCACAGGGTGTAAATTAACTGCCTCAGAAAACAGTACGGGGACTAAAACATTACCATCTAATGCTTGGACAATACCGTATGCTGCAAGTAACCACCAGAACTCAGGTGTCCATCCCCATTGGAATAAACCAACCATCGCAACAGGTATTGTAACGGCAGCGGCACCGATATAAGGAATTAAAACGGATAAGCCGACTAACACACCAAGTAAGGCTGCATATTGAAGCCCCATCACCACAAACACGATATAACTGGCGATACCAACAATAAAAATTTCAATCACTTTGCCACGAATATAATTAGAGATTTGCTGATTCATCTCAGCACTCACTTTACTCGCTAAACGACGATTACTCGGTAAAACGTCAATAAATGAACGTAAAATCGTGTCTTTATCTTTTAATAAAAAGAAGATTAATAATGGCACTAAAATCAAATAGACACCAAGAGTAGCTAAGCTCACTAATGAAGAAAGAGATCCTTTAACGACACTGCCGCCAACGGCTAATACTTTTTCACGTAAAGTATCGGTTAATACTGTCACTTGGTGCGGCTGTACAAAATCAGGATAACGTTCAGGTAAACTTGAGACATAAACCTGTAAATCATTAAACATTTTTGGTACATCAGCACTTAAATTGGTAATTTGATGCCAGATAGTGGGTACTAAACCAAATAAAGCCAATACCATTAATCCAGCAAAGATAATCAGCACGATAGCAACGGAAATTGTTCGCGGTAAGCCCCATTGAGTAAGGCGAGCAACAGGTGATTCAAGCAGATACGCTAACACAATCGCAACCAACAATGGCGTGATTAACCCACCAAAGAAATACAAGGTTAAAAAAGCACCGGCTAAAATGATCATTAAACTCACAGCATGAGGATCAGAGAATCGGCGCTGATACCAATTTTTAAACATATGCAGCATGAAAATTACAGTCCTTTTTTCACAATAATAACCAGCTGATAGGTATTTTCAGCCTGTATATCAAGAATAAATCCATTGTTTTTTAAATAACGAATAATATCCATTTGAGTGCCGTCGGCTAAAACCTTAATTTCAAGTTTCTGGGTCGACAATAAATCGCGACATTCTCGCTTTACCATCAATAATGCTAATGGACAACGGTGAGCCATGAGATCAAGTGTTAGGATTTCCATTCCAATTGCGTGACAGTGATTATCCATTATCGTATTGTAACCTTAACCGCAAGGAATAAGCGAGATAACCACAAGACGAAATATAACAATAGCGAACCTAAGCTAAAATTCGCTGTCATAACAACGCAGAAGGTTATCGATAATTACCCCGTTATCCCATATTAATCGACATGGTGGTTGTATTACTTATATGTTCCAATTTGCTAAAGCACCAACTTATCTCTTACTGTCAGCCTTGCTAACAACAAGCTTGCCAGCTATAGCGAATAATGCCTCTTTGCCTGATATTGGTACCACAGCAGCATCAACCCTCACTATTGATAAAGAAATTGAATATGGTGAGATGTACATGCGTATGATGCGTGCCAGTCGTCCTATTATTAATGACCCCGTATTATCAGAATATATTCAAGATCTTGGGCATAAATTAGCCGCTAATGCTGACGGTGTTAAAACCCCATTTAATTTTTTCTTAATTAAAAATTATGAGATCAATGCCTTCGCACTCTTTGGTGGCAATATTGGTATTCACTCAGGATTATTTTTACATGCCAAAACTGAAAGTGAACTCGCCTCAGTTATCGCACATGAAATTGCTCACGTCACCCAACGTCACCTTGCACGTTCATTAGAAGATCAAGCGAAAAAAAATCCAGCAACAATGGCAGCAATGCTAGGCTCGCTACTATTAACAATTGCAGCACCAGAAGCAGGAATAGCAGCACTCCATGCAACCACTGCCATCTCAATGCAAGGTATGTTAAATCACACCCGTAGTAATGAAAAAGAAGCGGATCGCATTGGCATATCCACCCTCGCTAAGGCTGGATTTAATCCACAAGCCATGCCACATTTTTTTGAACGGTTAGCTGAACAATACCGCTATACCACTAAACTACCAGCAATGTTACTCAGCCACCCATTACCTGAATCACGTATAACTGACAGTCGCTTACGTGCTAATAACTATTCAGTGGTAAGATTACCGCCTTCAGAACGCTACCTATTAGCAAAATCACGAATGGTGGCTCGCTATGTCGG
Source organism: Photobacterium sp. NCIMB 13483 (assembly GCF_003025475.1). Taxonomy (NCBI): domain Bacteria; kingdom Pseudomonadati; phylum Pseudomonadota; class Gammaproteobacteria; order Vibrionales; family Vibrionaceae; genus Photobacterium; species Photobacterium sp. NCIMB 13483. Next base: position 22,627 of record NZ_PYLV01000029.1, on the reverse strand, counting down.
TTTTAGCCAAACATCAGCCTTAAACTGGTTTAACGCTGAACTTAAAAAGACGCCAGTTAATCAACGTAAAGAACTGAACTATGGTAAAGGATTGGTTTATCTTGATAGTGGTCAATACGCTAAAGCCCAGCAATTATTATTGCCACTCCTTGCAGCTGAGCCAAATAATGCTTTTTACATAGATGCCGTTACAGATTTAAATCTCTACCAAAAACACTATGACAAAGCGATAAACCGTTTAGAAAGTGCCTTACAATATCAACCAGAAAGTAGCGTATTACAGTTAAATTTAGCTAATGCCTTATTTGAAGCTCAACGTTATCAACAAAGCATTAAAATATTGAACCGCTATAGCTATCAACATCCCAATGATATTAATGGCTGGGCATTATTAGCGCAAAATTATGCTAAACAGAATCAACGAGATGGTGAATTAGCGGCGATGGGAGAATTAGCAGCATTACGTGCTCAATGGGGGCTAGCAATTAGCAACTACACTCAAGCGGCGCAACGAGCAAAACTAGGCTCTCTTGATCAAGCACGTTATGATGCACGATTGGATCAACTTCGCCTTCAACAAGTCAAATTTGAAGCTTTACGTTCTTCTTTTTAGTGGCTCTTTTTATTTATAAGGAATTTATTATGACCATCACTATTTATCACAATCCACGTTGTTCAAAAAGCCGCGAAACATTAGCCATACTGACAGAGCAAGGTATCACTCCCACAGTAATTCATTACTTAGATACACCACTGACAATTGAACAACTTCAACAGCTTTACCGCCAACTTGGCTATAACAATGTCCGTGAAATGATGCGTACTAAAGAACAACAATATAAAGAACAACAACTCGATGTGGAAACACTCACGGATCACACTTTATTTGAAGCAATAGTGTCATACCCTAAATTACTTGAACGTCCGATTGTGGTTAACAGTGACAATGATAAAGCGGCAATGGGCCGTCCACCTGAGCATGTATTGAGTATTTTATAATGACTAAAATCTTAGTGCTCTATTACAGTCTTCATGGCAATACGCGTCAATTAGCACGTCATATTGGCCGTGGTATTGAGCAAATAACAGATTGTGAAGCAGTACTAAGAACCGTGGCTGACATTTCAACAGCAGCCACATCACAGCTAGCAACAGCGTCCGACCCCATTGTCAGTCATGATGATCTCAAACAGTGTGCAGCCATGGCGATGGGAAGTCCGGTTAGATTTGGCAATATGGCAGCGCCACTCAAGCACTTTTTAGACAGTACCAGTGCTGAATGGCTATCAGGTACCTTAATTGGTAAGCCTGCCTGTGTGTTTACCTCATCGTCATCATTACACGGGGGACAAGAAACAACGCTACAATCTATGATGTTACCGTTGTTACATCATGGAATGCTAATTGTTGGTATTCCCTACTCTGAACCGTTATTACATACAACGCACCATGGCGGTACACCTTATGGCGCATCGCATGTTAATAACGGCACAAATAAACAATTACACCCAGATGAAATAGCACTTGCTCAAGCCATTGGACGGCGTTTAGCAACCACAGCATGTAAATTAAACGGCTAAGAAAAGGAATCTTCATGCCCAAAATGCAACGATTGACCTATTTCTGTCGTCAAACTGCATTATTCAGTCATTGTAGTTTGATTATTTTTATTGGCCTATGGCAATTATTGTTATCGCCTCATCCTCAATTATCAGCCCTCATCATTACCGCATTATGGGTCATCCCCTTATTATTCCCCTTACTCGGAATGCTGGCAGCAAAACCTTATACCCATGCGTGGGCAAATTTTATTTTACTGTTTTATGTTCTGCATGCCGTTACGCTTATCACCCTCAATGATGGAGAACAAGGATTAGCTATCATCGAGTTGATTATTGTTAGTGTTTGCTTTGTTAGTAACATTCTGTTTGCACGTTTACGCGCTAAAGAGCTAGGCATAAAATTAAAACGATTATCACTAGTTGAGCGTGAAGAGCGAACCCGTTATAACGATTAATTAACTGCCGTCACCGCTAAAAATATCAAAAAAAGCCTCGGTATCATTACCGAGGCTTAGATTTAACGATCACGCTATTGTTATAATGCGACGCTATCAGCTATTCCAATAATAAATATTTTGTGGTGTTACTGTTAATACGCTCACTGCAGGCACAGAAGACGGTGTAGTTGCCGCTGTCGAAGTTGCTGTTACTGGTGTTGATACCGCAGGGTCAGCCGCAAAAGCTACACCAGATTGAGTTTGACGAATTTGATCATCGTGGCTAATTTCTTGATGGAACGCCTGCTCAGAACCTTGAAGATTCAATTGAAAAATAACACTATTGCCTTTAATTCTCATGGCATTCGCGCTGTGCACTGTCGTTAAACCATTGAGCATTTTTTCTAATGCAAAAAAGTTTTCTGTTGAGTGAATATTATCAACTTCAATATTAATATTCCCCCCCGCTGCGCCACCTAAAACAACGGCATATTTCTTAGCTAGATAATCAGTCACTTGATTAATCATCTTAGTTGAGGTCTGCGCTAATGTACCCGATGTTGTGCCACTAATCGGCTGTGTCTCTGTCGTTGCTATTTTGCTTGGCTGTTGTGGGTAAAACTGCCAATTTAAGCTAACATTTCCGTCAGGCTGTTGTTGTGCTTTAACCAGCAATAATCCATCAGCATTATAATGTGCGCTAGCAGAGGCAATAGGATCAATAAAATCACCCCATAAATCTGACGCATTGACCGCTGTTGCATCAGTCATGTCACCAACAGGGAACGTTAATGGTAAACCTCGACTGTCCGCCGCTTGTTTGGTGTCGTTCACCAACCCATTAGTTGATTGATCCCACAAAATATTACGTTGTTGACCATCGCTATCAACCATCCATACTAAAATATTTGGACGTTGATCTTTCCAAATACTTGCTTTTGATTTAATCAGCAATTGCTTAATTTGGTGTTTATCAAAACTTAAATCAATGGCCCGCTGACCATTCACTTGGCTGTAACCAAACTGACTAATATAGTGACCACTGTTAGTAATCGCGGTTTTAATTGCTGCGTTATCAAGAACATCAGTATTACCTGATATTTTCACCAACACATTCGCTAATCCTTGTTCGCGAGCAGCTTGATCTGCTTGTTGATCATTCCCAATCAAAGTAACTTGGGTTTGATAAAGATCATTCACCGTCGCAGCTTGTACTGGCAAAGCCAATACGGCTAAAAATAATAATGCAAATCGCAACATAGTAAGACTCATGGTTAACTCAAAAAAATAGACCTATTAAAGCAGACAACAGGTTTCACCATTGGTGCCGTATCATAGCGCAGAGTGTGAATAATTCACTCGACAAATTCGAGAATATGATTCTATAACTCACATTTTAAACTGCCTAATAACTCTTCCCATGCAAAGAAAACGCCATTCGTTCTAAATTCACACAATCATGAGCATTTTTTATCTTTCATTCATCTAGGTTATCGTTTGCTTCCATGCTAGGATCACGCGATTTTTTTTTACTCAGAGATGAATATCATGATGCAGGTTCTTCAAGGTGCGCAAATGTTATTTGTAGCATTTGGAGCATTAGTTCTGGTTCCGTTATTAACTGGACTTGATCCTAATGTTGCCTTATTTGGCGCAGGTGCTGGCACACTATTATTTCAGATCGTCACTAAACGTTCTGTTCCCATTTTTTTAGCCTCATCTTTCGCCTTTATTGCTCCAATGATGTATGGCATTCAAACATGGGGTGTTGCAAGCACTATGGGCGGATTAATGATGGCAGGTGTCGTGTATGTCATTATGGGATGCATTATTAAAATTAGAGGGGTCGGCTTTATACACCGTCTATTACCTCCCGTTGTTGTGGGCCCGGTCATCATGGTAATTGGTCTAGGCTTAGCTCCTGCTGCTGTCAATATGGCGGTAGGTAAAACGGGTGGCGGTGACGTACAGCTTGTCGCTCATGATGTTGCATTATGGATTTCTGCTATTTCTCTGATTGTAACAATCAGTTTAAGTGTGTTTGCTAAAGGGATTTTAAAATTAGTACCAATTGTCGGAGGTATCACAGCCGGTTACATTACCAGCCTTGGCTTTGGCGTTGTTGATTTCACACCAGTTATTCAAGCAAGTTGGCTGGCAATGCCAAATTTCACTTTTCCAGAATTTAATCTTAATGCCGTACTATTTATGATTCCCGTAGCGATTGCACCGGCGGTAGAACATGTCGGTGATATGCTCGCAATATCCAACGTAACCGGTAAAGATTATCTTAAAAAGCCCGGGCTTCACCGTACAATGGCTGGTGATGGTATAGCAACGATTGCAGCATCATTAATGGGCGCACCACCAAACACAACCTATTCAGAAGTGACTGGTGCCGTTATGTTAACCAAAGCCTTTAATCCTGTGATTATGACATGGGCAGCGGTTACGGCCATTGTATTAGCGTTTGTCGGAAAACTGGGCGCTATATTGCAAACAATTCCAGTGCCTGTGATGGGCGGTATTATGATTTTATTATTTGGCTCAATCGCAACGGTTGGTCTTAATACTTTAATTACTCATCAAGTTAATCTTCATAAACCAAGAAACTTAGTTATTGTTGCAGTAACACTTGTATTTGGTATTGGTGGCATGGCATTTGGTATTGGTGAATTTAGTCTTCAAGGCATTAGCCTTTGTGGCATAGTCGCTATTTTATTAAACCTGATTTTACCGCATGATTTAGGTGAAGATGCAACCAGTATGCAAGTGGAAGATACTGAACATCTGTAATGACTGTCGTTATTATTTATAATTTATTACCCTAAATAAAAAACCGGACATATCAGTCCGGTTTTTTTATATCAGCGATAATCAATACTAAAATTATTTAGTACCAAAGATTTTATCACCAGCATCGCCAAGACCAGGAACAATATATCCCTTGTCATTTAGCTTCTCATCAATAGCCGCAGTGTATAGCTCTACATCTGGGTGTGCTTTTTCTAGTGCTGCAATACCTTCAGGTGCCGCAACAAGTACCAATACCTTAAATTGAGTACAACCATGTTCTTTTAATAGATCAAGCGTTGCAATCATTGAACCGCCAGTTGCTAGCATTGGATCAACAACAAGTGCAATACGCTCATCAATGTTTGAGGCTAATTTATTAAAGTAAGGTACAGGCTCTAGTGTTTCTTCATCACGGTAGATACCAACAACACTAATACGTGCACTTGGCATATGCTCTAATACACCGTCCATCATGCCTAAACCCGCACGAAGAATTGGCACTACAGTCACTTTTTTACCTTTTAGTTGATCGATTTCTACTGGGCCATTCCAGCCTTCAATCATCACTTTTTCTGTTTCGAAGTCTGAAGTCGCTTCATACGTTAGTAGGCTGCCAACTTCGGTGGCCAATTCACGAAAACGCTTAGTGCTAATATCACCTTCACGCATAAGACCAATCTTATGTTTAACCAGTGGGTGTTTCACCTCAACGACTTTCATCTCGACTCCTGGGAACTAAATTATAAAAAAATAAAAAAATCGCAGCATTATATACCAAGCCAATCGATTGCCGATAGTCTCAAATGCGTAATTGATTAAAATTTAATTGCTACAACAATTTGACGCAAACGTTTGCTCTACTATGAGGACTGCTGGTATTATACGCTGGTTTTTTACTTTAATACGTTTGAGGGATCATCTGTGAGCAACAAAAACTCTTCTCTTAGTTACAAAGATGCTGGTGTTGATATTGATGCTGGTAATGCGTTAGTTGACCGTATTAAAGGCGTAGTTAAACGTACTCATCGCCCTGAAGTTATGGGTGGTATTGGCGGTTTTGGTGCTTTATGTTCCCTACCTACAAAGTACAAAGAGCCTGTTTTAGTGTCTGGTACTGATGGCGTCGGTACTAAACTTCGCCTTGCTATGGATCTAAAACAGCACGATACCATTGGTATTGATTTAGTCGCTATGTGTGTTAACGATCTGATTGTACAAGGCGCTGAGCCTCTATTTTTTCTAGATTATTACGCTACCGGTAAACTTGATATTGATACAGCTGCAAGTGTTGTTACCGGTATTGGTGAAGGCTGTATTCAATCAGGCTGTGCACTTATTGGTGGTGAAACGGCTGAAATGCCTGGCATGTATCACGGTGAAGATTACGACGTTGCCGGCTTTTGTGTGGGTGTCGTTGAAAAAGCAGACATTATTGACGGCTCTAAAGTTAGTGCAGGTGATGCCCTAATTGCTGTTGGCTCTAGCGGTCCACACTCAAACGGTTATTCATTAGTACGTAAGATTCTAGAAGTATCTCAAGCAGATCTTAATCAAGAACTTGACGGTAAAACACTGTCTGAGCACTTATTAACTCCAACTAAAATTTATGTAAAATCAGCATTAAAGATGATTGAAAATTGCGATATCCACGCTATTTCTCATATCACTGGTGGTGGTTTCTGGGAAAATATTCCTCGTGTATTACCACAGGGAACCAAAGCCGTTATTGATGGTAATAGCTGGCAGTGGCCGGCGATTTTTAACTGGCTACAACAAGCAGGCAATGTCGATACCTATGAAATGTATCGTACCTTCAACTGTGGTGTCGGTTTAGTGATTGCATTACCACAAGCACAAGCTGCACTTGCTATTGAAATTTTACAGGCAGAAGGCGAAAACGCATGGTTGCTTGGTAACATTGCTACGGCTGCCGCGGGTGAAGAGCAAGTAGAGATTAACTAAAGCTATGCATAATATCGTTGTCTTAATCTCAGGAAATGGCAGTAATTTACAAGCGATAATTGATAATTGCGCTAATGGCGTCATCAAAAATAGCCGTATTGCTGCTGTGATCTCAAATAAAGCCGATGCTTATGGCCTTAAGCGAGCCCAATTTGCCAACATAGAAACTGCTTCTATCGCGGCAACGGATTACGCCAACCGCCAAGATTATGATCAAGCTTTAATTGAAAAAATTGATACTTATCAGCCTGATGTGATTGTGTTAGCCGGGTTTATGCGGATTTTATCTGCGAGTTTCGTCAACCACTATCAAGGAAGAATGCTTAATATTCATCCTTCCTTGTTACCTAAATATACGGGATTAAACACCCACCAGCGCGCCATAGATGCGGGGGATCGCGAACATGGCACCAGTGTCCATTTCGTTACCGAAGAGCTTGATGGTGGCCCCGTTATTTTACAGGCAAAAGTCCCCATTTTTACAACAGACAGTGTCGACGATGTTATTGAGCGTGTGCAACAACAAGAACATAATATCTATCCATTAGTTATTCAATGGCTGCTAACTCAGCGATTATTAATGCAAAATGGGGCCGCGGTGTTAGATGGTAATCAACTACCACCACAAGGTTACGCTGCACAATAATCATTATTTGATGCTCACAAAAAAGGCGATCTTATTAAGATCGCCTTTTTATTATTACTGATAAATCAGATCAATTGGGTTTAGCACGCATTAACGTCTGCTGCGACGGCATGATAAACCGTCTCGCCAAAATGGAATACGCGAAATTCACCACGTACCATCTTCTGCCAGCTTTCATCATTCGTTAGAGGCTGAGTTGCAATCACTGTCACTACATCATTCGCCGTTGTTTCACGTTGAAAATCAATCGTTACATCTTCATCAATTAATGATGCTTTACCAAACGGGGCGCGACGAGTGATCCAATGTAAGTTATTAGTACAATAACTCAGAACATAGTCACCATTACTCAGTAGCATGTTATATACGCCCAATTGGCGCAATGTGTCACAACACTCTGCAAAATAACCAAACACAGGGGTCATATCTTCCGGCAATACCGGAAAACGAATTTCTAACTGGTTCATTAGCCAACAGAAAGCAATTTCACTGTCAGTATCACCCACCGCTTGATTACGGCCAGTAACCAATTGTTCATAACCCGTCAATTGACCGTTATGAGCAAAAGTCCAATAATTACCCCAAACTTCACGTGTAAAAGGATGAGTATTTTCTAAACTTACCCCGCCACGGTTAGCTTGACGAATATGACTAACAACGGCACGACTTTTTATTGGGTATTGTTGTACCAATTCAGCAATACGTGATTTACAGCTTGGATTTGGATCTTTAAAGGTTCGAAATCCTTTACCTTCATAAAAAGTGATCCCCCACCCATCACGGTGTGGTCCTGTATTACCACCACGCTGCATTAAACCAGTAAAGCTAAAACAAATATCTGTTGGCACATTGGCACTCATGCCTAATAATTCACACATTTTTATTTCTGCTCTTTACGCTGAATCATGCTCATTTAAAGATCAATAATCGTTAGTATGATGGGATATATATCCCCCAATCGACGATTATTTTTCCATTTCTTTTTCAACTAACATAATTAAAATATGAATAATTTTAATATGAATTTCTTGAATGCGATCGGCATAGCCAAAATGTGGCACTCGAATTTCAACATCAGCAAGTCCTGCCATTTTGCCACCATCTTTACCGGTTAAGGCGATAGTTTTCATTCCCTTAGCTTGCGCTGCTGCAATTGCTTTTAGAATATTGGCAGAGTTACCTGACGTTGATAACCCAAATAACACATCGCCTTTAGCGCCAACCGCTTCTAAATAGCGAGAAAATACATATTCATAACCAAAATCATTGCTGACACAAGATAGGTGGCTCGGATCGGAGATTGCAATCCCAGGATAACCTGGACGATCGTCTCGGTAGCGACCGGTTAATTCTTCTGCAAAATGCATCGCATCACAATGAGAACCACCATTACCGCATGACAATACTTTGCCACCTTGCTTAAATGAATCAGCTAACAATTTAGCCGCTGCTTCAATATCAGCCAAGTTTTTGTCGTCATTTAAAAAACGGTTAAGGACGTCAGCGGCATCAGTCAATTCGCTGCGGATCAGATCTTTATACATAAGCTGCTCTCTCAATGTTTTCCATTAAATACAAATCAAGCGAGCAATATGCTCGCTTGATGCTGTAATACATCGTTAATCGCAGTTTACATACAAATAACTTACAGTGTCGACTCTTGATCTGATGCTTTGTCAGAATTAATCACTAAAGTTTGCTGTAATTGCGTAATTGAATGTACTAAATGAAGATTTGTTAGTTCAAATACACCTGCATGCTCCAATTTACGTTCAACATGCGGTAGTACCCCTAGCAAATATACAGGTAAAGTAGATAACCGATCCAATGCAGATTCAAAAGCATGAATAGCCGTGATATCAATAGTTGATACATCACTAAAATCAAGCACAACTGCACGGGTTTCCATTGTTGCATGCTCAATCACAGAAAATGCTTTTTCACTCGCAGCAAAGAATAACGGTCCATTAATATCGTACACCACCACATCATCACCGAAATTAAGGTGTGGATGTTTCGCATCAGTAATAGTAACGGTAGTTAAGCTTGCGATACGTTGAATAAACAATACGCCAGCTAATAACAAACCAACAATTACCGCCACCACCATATCAAATGCAACAGTCAGAATAAAACAAGTCATTAAAACAGCGACATCACGACGAGGTGCTACTTTCAATGTATGCACAAAGTGTGGTGCCTCTGACATGTTCCATGCCACCATAATAAGTAAACCGGCTAAAGCACTCATTGGAACATAAGACAGTAAAGGCGCTAAAGCTATCATTGCGGCTAAAACAAAAATCGCATGAATAATACCAGAGATCGGAGAAAAAGCGCCTGAACGAATATTAGTCGCTGTACGAGCAATAGCTGCCGTCGCTGGAATACCACCAAAGAATGGCACAACCATGTTCGCAATACCTTGACCCACTAATTCCGCATTAGGATTATGTTTAGTACTGGTCATACCGTCAGCAACAACAGCACACAATAACGATTCAATACAACCTAAAATTGCAATAGTTAACGCTGAAGGCATTAGCTCAATCATTGTTGCCCAATTGAAGGTATCTGATTTCCATAACGGTAAAAATTGTGGTGCTTCTTGAGGAATACCGTGACCAACAATATTGCCAATGGTGTAGCTGAATTTCTCACCAAGTAACGTAACATGTTCAAGGCTAAAGTGATTTAAAGCTAGCGCTAAAAGTGTACCCACAAATAAAGAAACTAAATGAGGTGGAACGCGGGTTTTTAGTTTAGCCCAAACAATAAAGGTCATGATCGTAATAATGCCAACCAATGCGTCAGCATAATTCGTGGTTGATATGGCATGTGAATAAGCCATTACTTTTTCAGGAAAATGAATCGGGCTACCTAAAACATGTAAACCCAAAAGATCTTTTAACTGTAAAAAGGCAATAACAAAGCCAATCCCTGCGGTAAAACCTGTTGTTACCGGATAAGGCACATATGCCACTAACTGCCCAAGTCGAAATACGCCCATCAACAATAAGATAACTCCAGACATCATGGTCGCAAGCATTAAGCCTGATAAACCGTATTTCTGTGTTATTGGTAATAGGATTACCACAAATGCAGCTGTTGGTCCGGTAATATTAAACCGTGAACCACCCAATAACGCCGCTAAGAAACCAGCCACGATAACAGTATACAAACCATGTTGAGGAGGAACACCTACCGCAATTGATAATGCCATACCTAATGGAATAGCCACAATACCAACAGTAACACCTGATACTAAATCGGCACGAAGCTTGGAAAGGGAATATCCCTGTTTCCACGATTGAGAGAGAGCTTGAAAAATCAACACAACAAAACCCCTGTGCTTATTGCACATAATAAAATAGGCATTGATGTCAACCCGAAAAGAGGGTCCGGCGGGCAACTGTCAGTCGGAAATCGGGAAAGGCAACAAACGGAAATACCGCTCACTTATCACTTGTATAAAAAACACACAGTCGCAATAACGTGAACGGTATCACAATAGTGCTATATGTTAACGCTTCACTAATAATTCGCAAGTGAAAATAAAATCACCAATGATCTCGATCAAGGCGAGTAAAACCGCAGTATTGGTGTTTTTTATGATCTCATTACCGATTAATTATCAAATTAAATATTTTACATTTCTTTAAAAAATAACTTACAATCAATCATAAGTGGTTAGACCTCTTACCTTGATTATTAAGGCTGCCATACTCTAAAAAACTATCGTGCAATATTGCGCTAAAAAGATGACTCAATCACGGGCCTTTTCTGAATGCAATACACTGTGCTGCTATATGATTACGGAGAATCGCTATGCTGACATTTATATACTTAATTAGCTTTATCTGTGTGTTTGGCATCCTCGCCTATCACCGTATCTCTCGTCTTATTTTTACCGCTATCATTGCCGCATTGTTAGTATTAGGTACCCTAATAAATGTTACAGGAATTATTAGCTGGTTAACGTTTGCTGTGATTGCCTTACCATTAAATATCCCCCAATTACGTAAAAAATTTATCACTCAATCAGCACTTCAATATTTTAAAAATGTTATGCCTCAAATGTCACAGACTGAAAAAGAAGCAATTGACGCTGGTACAGTATGGTGGGAAGCCGATCTTTTTAGTGGTAACCCCGATTGGAATAAACTTCATGCTATTCAATCTCCAACCCTAACACCTGCAGAACAAGCCTTTTTAGATGGGCCAGTGAATGATATTTGCCGCATGGTGAATGATTTCCATATCACTCATGATCTTGCTGATCTACCGCCTGAAGTGTGGCAGCAACTTAAGCAGCATAAATTTTTTGCAATGATCATTAAAAAAAATTATGGCGGGTTAGAATTTTCAGCTTATGCGCAATCACTGGTCTTACAGAAATTAACCGGCGTATCTTCGGTCTTATCTTCAACGGTTGGTGTGCCAAACTCTTTAGGCCCCGGAGAATTATTACAGCACTATGGTACTGATGAACAAAAAAATTATTACTTACCACGCCTAGCTGCGGGTGATGAAATCCCTTGTTTTGCTCTCACTAGCCCAGAAGCAGGATCAGACGCTGGTTCGATTCCTGATTTTGGTATCGTCAAAAAAGGGATATGGCAAGGTGAAGAAATACTGGGCATGGAACTAACATGGAATAAACGCTATATCACCTTAGCCCCAGTCGCCACTGTATTAGGCTTAGCCTTTAAATTATTCGATCCCGACCATCTACTTGGCGATAAAAAAGATATTGGTATCACCTGTGCCTTAATTCCAACCAATATTGATGGTATTAAAATTGGCCGTCGACATTTTCCATTAAATATTCCCTTCCAAAATGGTCCAACCCAAGGCGATAAAATCTTCGTTCCAATTGACTTTATTATTGGAGGTCAAACTATGGCTGGCCAAGGATGGAAAATGCTCGTTGAATGCTTATCTGTTGGACGAGGAATTACCTTACCGTCAAACACCACTGGCGGTTTAAAAACAGCGGCAATGGCAACCGGAGCCTATGCCCGTATTCGTCGTCAATTTAAATTACCCATCGGTAAAATGGAAGGTATTGAAGAACCCTTAGCACGGATCGTCGGTAATGCTTATGTGCTTGATGCTGCGACAACATTAACCGTTACTGGTATCGATTTAGGCGAAAAACCCGCGGTGATTTCAGCCATCGTTAAATACCATTGCACCCACCGTAGCCAAAAGAGCATTATTGATGCCATGGATATTGTCGGAGGAAAAGGGATTTGCATGGGACCGAGTAACTTCCTTGCGCGAAATTATCAAGGTGCTCCCATTGCAGTCACCGTTGAAGGGGCCAATATATTAACCCGTTCAATGATCATTTTTGGCCAAGGGGCGATTCGTTGTCACCCTTATGTACTTGATGAGATCAATGCTGCTTATATTGACGATCAGCAGCAAGCACTTAGTCAATTTGATAAAGCGGTATTTAATCATATTGGATTTGTGTTGAGTAATATAGCCCGTAGTTTTTGGCTGGGCTTAACCGATGGTCGAGGCTCATCAGCTCCCCACAAAGATGCAACCTCTCGCTATTATCAACAAATGAATCGCTATAGTGCGAACCTTGCATTATTAGCCGATATCTCAATGGCAACACTGGGTGGATCACTTAAACGTAAAGAGCGTTTATCGGCCCGTCTTGGAGATGTATTAAGTCAATTATACTTAGCCTCCGCCACACTAAAACGCTATACCGATGAAGGCCGACAAGCGGAAGACATTGTGTTAGTACACTGGGGCTTACAAGATGCACTTTATCAAGCAGAAGTCGCCATTGATCATTTCTTAGCTAACTTTCCTAATAAAGTCATTGCGCAAGGATTACGGTTTATTATGTTACCAACAGGGTTACGTCGCCGCCAACCGAGTGATGAATTAGATCACCAGCTAGCACGCGTAATTCAAACCCCATCAGCCACACGAGATCGTATTGGTCGTGGCCAATTTTTAGAAGCAACAACAAATAATGCGGTTGGAATGATGGAGGTTGCTCTACTTGATATTCTTGCCGCAGAGCCAATTTATGATCGTGTCTGTCAAGCCGCGAAGACACCGTTACCGTTCATGCAATTAGGCAAGGTTGCAGCAATAGGATTAGAACTCGGCGTGATCACCACCGAGGAAGCGCAATTACTTCATCAAGCAGAAGCAGGACGCTTAGACACCATTAATGTTGATGACTTTGATCCAGCACAATTAGCAATTAACCCGCTTCAAACCACACCATCAATTAATAGTGCAGCATAAATAAGCGCATCATTGTGATGTTCAAAGGCAAAAAACACTGAACATCACATACTTATTTAGGCACAATTAAATCACTCTGAACAGCACGTTTACGTCGCCACATCAATAACACCACCAGCACACTTATAACGATGACAATATTGGTAATAACAACCCACAATAACCGTTGTTGCTGTTCATTCTGAATAATTAGTTGCTGTTTTGCCTGTTGCTGCGCTAAAGAAGCACTAAAATCAACCGCGACAGCAGCAACTTGGGTATAGTTTTGTTGGGATAAACGAAACACTAACTCTCGCTGAGTCAATGAGTCAGTCACATACGCCCAACCTCGCCACCATGCTTTACCTATTTGAGCATCATTAGGCCATGTAAGAACTAAATGTGACTGTTGACGGTGGGAGCTTCGTTGAATAATTCTCGGCTTTTGCTGGGGTTGTTTAACCACCAGATAAGCAGCCAATGATCCTGCAATCGTTTGATCGGCTTTAGCCTCAATATTAACGCTATGCGAGGTTAATGGTTGATGACTTTGTACAAATGAGGTCGTGATAGGTGCAGGATAAACAAGCACAGTTTGCTCAACTGCACGTTTAAATACCCCATTAGTTGATGCTATTTCAACACGGTATTTACCCGGTTCAACATTCACATTAAGTGCCACAGTAAAAATACCATCACCCGCAACTTCATCATACTCTTGGCCATCATCGGCAAATTGCCCCACCTCAATTGGTGCCGGCTCATTTGACTCATTCAACTCATTCGATAATATGGACGTCAGCGGATAAAAAACCACCTTTAACTGCACGCGATCTAAAAAATCACGTAACAGTAATGGTTGTTTATTTTGCGTTAGCTGTGCACTAAATTTTAATACTTCTGTTTGATACAACTGTGCGGGTAACGGTTCAGCCTGTAATTGAATATTTGAGATGAATCTAATGCCATTATTTATCGACACTTTCCCTAAGGCTTGCCATGGCCCCGCCATCGGATGAGTTATAGAAATAATATCCATCCCTTTATCGGTATACCATGACATCGTGTTTGCGTGGCGATCAGCATAATATTTACGTCCATCAGGGGCGACTAACACCACTGACTGGCTCGGTTGCTCACGAGTGACAACAAACGTTATTTGCTCTATCTCAGGATCAACACGAAAGCGATTATCAAGCCACGTTAATCTCGCTTCTGCTTGCGCCCAAGCACTTGCTATTAATATCCAAGTACAGAGCGGAACATAGAAAATAAGTAGCCATAATCGCCGCAACATACTGCCTCTAAAGACGCCAAATAACGTCAGCCTTCTTACCAATCAGATCAAGCCTATCTTGATGTGCTGTTAGTTCATCGGCCGTTGCATGGATAACCTTTAATTCTTTTCGACCACTAGCCAAACGTCGAATACTGGTTTCCGTTGTAGAGTCATCGTTACCACTGCTTAAACGTAATGATGTTTGACCACCGGTCATCATCAAATAAACATCAGCTAGAATCTCGGCATCGAGTAATGCGCCGTGCATCGTACGATGTGAGTTATCAATACCATAACGCGAACATAAAATATCAAGGTTATTTCGTTTACCCGGAAACAGCCTTTTCGCCATTTCGAGGGTATCGGTTACTCGACAAATATCTTCTATTTTTGCGATTGATGCGCCCATCTTATGGAATTCATAATCCATAAAACCGGTATCAAACGATGCGTTATGTGCGACAAGCTCAGCGCCATCAATGAAATCAATAAATTCTTGGTGAATATCTGCATACACAGGTTTATCACGTAAAAATTCATCCGTAATACCGTGGACAGCTATCGCCTCTGGATCGATTTTTCGATCAGGCTTGATATAAACATGGAACGTATTACCAGTTAATTTACGGTTAATGATCTCTACCGCACCAATTTCGACAATACCGTGGCCTTCATAATGAGGGCCCGTCATGTTCATACCCGTTGTTTCTGTATCAAATACAATAATGCGTTGGTTTGTGGCTTTCATAGTAGTTAATGTGTCAGACTTAAGTTTTTATCTAAGGCAAAACTACCCACTATGATGAAGCAGGTAGAAATTTTCACCGATGGATCGTGTTTAGGTAATCCTGGTCCCGGCGGTTATGGCACAGTATTAAGATACAAACAACACGAAAAAGAGCTTAGTGGTGGCTATTTAATGACCACCAACAACCGCATGGAACTGCTTGCCGCTATTATGGGACTCGCCAGTTTAAAACAACCATGCCGTGTTGATCTTACCACTGACAGTCAATATGTGCGTCAAGGAATTACGCAATGGATACATAATTGGAAAAAAAGAGGTTGGCAAACAGCAGATAAAAAGCCCGTCAAAAATGCCGATCTTTGGCAACAGCTTGATCAAGAAACCCAGCGCCATCAAGTTCAATGGCATTGGGTTAAAGGTCATGCCGGACATCCAGAAAATGAACGTTGTGATGTTTTAGCGCGTACGGGTGCAGAAAATCCAACGCAAGCTGATAACGGTTATCAGCCAAATTAAACTAAAGCTTACGAACGCGAAGAGGTTTTAGTACATGTTTTTTCAACCTGAGTTCGACAATTAATTCGCAGCGGTGCTAATTGTCGACGTAATTTCCAGGTTGGTTTAATCAGCTTTAATGGACAAGTCCGTTTACGTGCCACAATAAAATATAAACTACCCACCGCAGATAACGGTTCCGATAAAACATGTTCAAGCCATGCTGCACAAGCAAGGTGCCGAGTAGCGGGGACTATCGCAAACGTTTCTTGATACACCACTTCATAGTTGAGTAACCGTAACCAATCATTAATTCGAAACGGTAAATACATCTTACCCGTCCACGGTGCTTGACGGCGATTCCATGGTAATAACCCTCGTAACCCTAATAGGCTCAATGGGTTATTACCACTTAATACTAAGTAGCCATCATCAACCATCACGCGATCGATCTCACGTAATAAGCCATGAGGATCTGCCGCATAATCTAATTGATGCATTAATAAACATGCATCAAATGATTTTTCAATAAAGGGTAATTCTAAAGCATTCGCCACAATTGTGCGTTGAGGGCTGAATTTATCAACACAAATTTGATGTTGAATATTACAATGGCTACTGGTCAGCTCTGCACTGAGGCCACCAAGCTTTAACATGTGATAGCCGAATAATTTAGGGCACCACTCATCAAGTCGTGCCTGTAATAATTCTGCTACCCATTCACCATTGATCACATTCGACCATGTATAAGGAACTTCAATGTGTGTTACTGTACGCGCTGGCTTCATAAGATACTGCTCAACACCTGATAGGGCTGGAGACAAAATTCATGTTAACTGTTAAAAGCATACCCGCATTTAAAGACAATTACATCTGGCTGATTCAAAACCCAGACAATCATTGTGTCGTTGTTGATCCTGGGGATGCCACGCCGGTTCTTGAGGCAATCGAAAAAGACAATTTAATTCTAGATGCAATCCTCATCACTCACCATCATCATGATCATGTCGGTGGTATTAGTGAATTAAAACGTCGATTCCCTGCTACCAAAGTCGTTGGCCCCAATGATGAACCTATTCCCGGTATCACTCGCCCAGTAGAAGATGGCGATCAAGTTGATATTTTTGGCGAACGTTTTATGGTGCTGAGTGTACCCGGGCACACTTTAGGTCATGTCGCTTATGTTGGTGATGAAAAACTGTTTTGTGGCGATACATTATTCTCAGCTGGCTGTGGTCGTATCTTTGAAGGTACTCCCGCACAAATGTTTAATTCCTTGCAAAAAATAGCCTCATTACCGGATGAAACTAACATCTATTGTGCTCACGAATACACCGCTGGTAATCTTGCTTTTGCCTTAGTTGCAGAACAAGATAATGCGCACTTACAACGCTATCGTGATCAAGTGAATCGTCTGCGCGCCAATGGTCAAAGCACTTTACCTACCACTCTAAGTAATGAAAAACTTATTAACCCATTTTTACGTTGTGACCAGCCAAGTATTAAACGCTCAGTTGCTGATAAAGCGTACGATAACTCAGATATTGAGACATTTGCGGCACTTCGACGTTGGAAAGACGAGTTTTAACGTTTCTCCCCTTGTAACCAAGGTGGTTGGGCAAGTATTATCACCAACCATTTTGGCTACAAACGACTGTCATGAAATTCAAAATTCTTTTAGCAAGTGTGCTTGTTATCGCAGGTTGTCAGACAACAAAAGAGACAACGCAGGCCGATACTAACCAACCAAAAACTGTCGTTGAGCAACCTACTAACACTCCAGTTGAAACTGTAGTGCCGATTGTTCCTGTCATCAAAGAAACACAACCTGTTGTGGCACACCTAACGCCTCAACAGCAGCAAGATGTGTGGAATCGCATTGCGATGCAGATCACCACTAAAATCCCTAATAACAAACGTGTTCAATATTACCGTAACTGGTATTTAAAGAACCCGCGCAACCTTGAAATTATTGCTCAACGTGCTCAACCTTTCCTGTACTACATCACGGAACAAGTTGAAAAACGAGGTATGCCGCTAGAACTGGCTCTTTTACCTATTGTAGAAAGTTCATTTGATCCACATGCATACTCAAGTATGGCAGCAGCAGGCCTATGGCAAATTATTCCCGACACCGGTCGTCGTTTTGGCTTAAAACAAAATAGTTGGTATGACGGCCGCCGTGATGTGGTTAAATCCACCACCGCCGCACTTAATTTACTTGAATACTTAAATAAAAAGTTTGATGGTAATTGGCAACAAGCACTCGCCGCTTATAACACCGGTGAAGGCCGCGTATTTAATGCTATTCGTAAAAATAAAGCCGCAGGTAAACCAACCGACTATTGGGCGCTTGATTTACCCAATGAAACCAGCAGTTATGTGCCTAAACTGTATGCGGTTGCTGATATTATCATGCACCCTAAAAAATACGGTTTTCACATCGAACCCATCCGTAATAAGCCCGTTATCGCTATCGTAAAACCTGGCGTACAAATGGATCTTACCATTGCGGCAGAATTTGCAGGTATCAGTACCAGCGAATTAAAAGATCTTAACCCAGCCTACCGTCGTGGTGTTACAGCACCAAATGGTCTTAATCATCTGTTATTACCAATCAACACGGTTAGTCGTTTTAAGCGTGAATTAGCCCAGAATCGTAACGCTAGCATGATGACACACCATCACCGTGTAAAATCAGGTGAAAGCCTAGGATTAATTGCAAAGCGCTACCACAGCAGCATTAAAGCAATTCAAAAAGTGAATAAGCTTAAAACTACTAATATTCGTATTGGCCAATCACTGACTATTCCAACATCGCCAATTTCATTGGTTAACCGCCAGCACCGTGCCGCTGTCCATGTGGAGGCGCAGCATTATGTCGTGCAGTCAGGTGATAATTTATGGAACATTGCTCGTAAGCACAAAACTAGCGTAGCAAAACTTAAGCAACTGAACAGCTTAAGTAAAAATGCGGTGCTACATAAAGGACAACGATTAAAAGTATCAACAGTTAGCACATCAAAGAAAACCGTCGCTAATCACAAAACTATCCATTATAAAGTACGAAAAGGGGATAGTTTAAGTGTCATCGCTCAACGTTATGATGTTTCTGTTGCTGAGATTAAAAAATGGAATAATCTGGCTAACAATAAATATATTAAGCAAGGTCAAAAACTTAAGTTAGTGATTGATCGTCGTAAGGTAAAAGCATGACGCCATCTAAAAATCCAATTGTCGCTGTTATCGATCTTTTTCGTTCACCAATAGAATGCTTTGCTGCTATCTATGAAAGACCGAAATGGGCAATTTTACCCTATTTAATGATTATTCTTGGATCATTCATTTTGTGGGGCAGCTACTTTAACCATGTCGATATGCCGTGGCTGCAACAAACAATACAAGCGCAACTAGGCAATCTTGGTGACAATGCACAACAAGCTTGGTTAACGCGAGAAGTATTACTTGCAGGTGAAGTATTTAGTGATATCACCGGCCGAACAGCGGTGATTTTTGTACTGGCGTTATGGTTAAAATTAGCCACTAAAAGTAGCCGTCATCAGCACAGCTATGGAAAATGGCTTGCAGCGGCATGTTTTATTATGTTGCCATCGTTTATCGGTGACATTGCGAGCTATATTAATATTATGTTTAACACCAATACTATGTTGCCGAATGCCGCTGACTTAAATAGTATTAATGGTCTTTTAAAATTACCATTAAACAATCGCTGGGCCGCACTAGCGACTACCATGCCGTTATTAGCACCATGGTATATCGCTTTAACTTACGCCGCAGTCAGTGCATGGACAGATCTGGATCGTGCAAAAGCCATTATTGTCGCAGTGCTGCCTTGGGTGTTAACACTGATTGTATGGCCTTTGCTAATTATTTCAGCTTAGTGCATTACTGAGTGAGTTAATTTAAACGTCACTAACAATGGACTATGATCAGAAGCATCCGTTTTTGGTGCTTCTGATTTCACCAACTGCAAATCACGATAATAAAGATGATCCAGCGGCTTACCTAGCACTCGAACTCGCTGATCATTATGGTACTGCACCTCTTTTAGCCCCAGCGAATGTGCAAAAGATCTAACCACTTTAATCCGCGCTTTACGCCACGTATTAAAATCTCCCGCTAATATAATTGGCCCTTGGTGCTGTTCTAATACTGTTTTTAAACTGTCTAATTGCTGCTGATATTCATTTAAGCCAATGGCAAAATTAACCCCGTGAAGATTAACCACCGCCAGCGTTTGACCGTCAGATAGTGTAAATTGCGATAATAACGCAGATTTAGGCAAGCGTAACCATGGTTCCATTGCCAAATAAGCACATGTTTGACGTGAAGATACACGCGATAAATTCATTACACCTGCGGGCGTATCAAGAAAGCGAAACGCATTTGCCATTCTTACCTGCCAATGGTTCGCATCTAAATAATTTTTCAGATCAGTGTTTAAACTCGCTTCTTGCAATAACACCAAATCACTTTTCTGAGTAAACCCTTCTAATGCTTGACGCCAATTAGGACGTTGTTGCTTATAGATATTCCATACTGCAACGGTCAGTACGCCATTATTATCGAGCGGTGGCGCAATTTCACTTTCAATACAACGATAAGTGAAATGTGGGGCAAAAACTTCATTGGTCACTTCAGGTTGCATTGTTACATCAAACGATGAATTAAATGCCCCTAACCCCAACGCGCCAGCCACGACACCTAAACCAGCAACCACTTTTGTTTTTGTTCTGCGAGCCATAATAGCGCCTACATAGACAACTTAGCCCATTAGATTAATGGGCTAATGTCATTATAAAATTAAAAAGAATAAAATCAGAAAAGAATAGCGGTAGCCTAATAATGTTGACCATTATCGTAATAAGCTGTAGGTGTCAGCGCGGTAAAAATAACAGCAACATCTTGATTTTTATCGTCAACCGCAGTCCTTATAGCTGCAGTAATCACTGCAGCAACATTATCTTGAACCTCTTGACCACGATCAAACCAAAACACTTCAATAAACGGATAAGCATCAGACACTTCACCATCAAAGATAAATGAAGCAGGAATATGCTCTAATGTAAAATCTTCACGAGGGCATGCCATTAATGGCTGTAAATCATCAACTAACGCTGTTGATAGCAGCTTTACGGTATCAAATGCAATCGCACGAAAACGAAGATGTGGCATAAAAACTCCCAAAAATTGACTATTTACTCTACTACATTACCACTTAATAATGTTCAACCTCTGTTTTTATTGTTAGTAATCTTTTTCGAGGTATTCCGTTAACATCATGATGGTAAATAAAATATCGATTTAGCCCTATTTTTTTAGTGAATAAAAATTGAAAGACCATAGTTATAATACGCAGTCATCACACTTAATAAGTGCCTTTTAATATATCAATTATAAACCTTTACTATTTGGGGTAACAGTCCATTGTAGCAACCTCAACCCTCGAGTTTACAGTTATAAATTGCTTAAATATGACCAAAACTAGGGTATTCAATCAGTTAAGACTTGTAAATTTTCAGTATGGAAAATCCGCTGCTCTGCCAGTTAACGCTACAAGCATAAATCATAGATGGTAAAAAGGTTCATACCTTTCGATATGAGCCTTTTTTAAGATGGCAGGGGTGGAGAGATTCAAACTCCCAATACGCGCTGATTTTCGGTATAGCGGAATCAGCTGCTCTGCCAGTTGGAGCTACACCTAATCTACTACAATAATGCAGACGTAAAAAATCCTCACATTGCTATCGAGGCTTTCTTGAAGATGGCAGGGGTGGAGAGATTCGAACTCCCAACACGCGCTGATTTTCGGAATAGCGGAATCCGCTGCTCTGCCAGTTGGAGCTACACCTAAATTATATTGACGTAAAAAAGCCCCGACATTACTGTCGAGGCTTTCTTTAATATGGCAGGGGTGGAGAGATTCAAACTCCCAATACGCGCTGATTTTCGGTATAGCGGAATCCGCTGATCTGCCAGTTGGAGCTACACCTAATCTACTACAATAATGCAGACGTAAAAAAGCCCCGACATTACTGTCGAGGCTTTCTTTAATATGGCAGGGGTGGAGAGATTCGAACTCCCAACACGCGGATTTGGAATCCGCTGCTCTGCCAGTTGGAGCTACACCCCTGTAGTTATTTTAAAGACTTAACTCTGTCTTAAATAAATGGCGGAGTGGACGGGACTCGAACCCGCGACCCCCGGCGTGACAGGCCGGTATTCTAACCAACTGAACTACCACTCCGCAGTGTCTATTCAACATAAATGCAACTTGTTGTCTCTACCTTTATAAAAGATAAAAACGAAATTGAAGCCTGGCGATGTCCTACTCTCACATGGGGAGACCCCACACTACCATCGGCGCTATTACGTTTCACTACTGAGTTCGGCATGGGATCAGGTGGGTCCATAACGCTA
>NZ_PYLV01000028.1:0-52254 GCF_003025475.1 Photobacterium sp. NCIMB 13483 | reverse complement strand
TAATGAATTGACTGTGCCAAAATAACTTACGTCATTTTGTATTGGTCACTCAGTTCATTGATAAATCTTTCGACTTAACTATTCAACGAGTGCCCACACAGATTGCATGGTCAAATTGTTAAAGAACGTTAGCACAATACATCGTATTGGCTGAGGCTGCGTATATTACTCCGCGCCAGTTTAAAGTCAACAAGTTTTTTAAAATTAGATTTAACAAACCCTTTATTGACCTGCCCTGCGTTAAAAATAAATTATATTTTCAACCACTCGAATAATATTCGAGTCAAGACTGCAGTTTTCATAGCTTAATGTAAGACAAGAACCGTCAATTACCGCAATGATTTTTATAAACCGCTTATCGACAAGTTACACACAGGTTGTAAATAACTTACTAACCGCACGTATTCCGTGTCGTTGGGGTGCATTATAGAGATAACAGGAAGGATGACAATTGTTTATTTGCTTTTTTAATGCGAATGCTAGTAATACCAACCAAAAGCCACAAAAGAGTCAATATTCATACAATAACGCTATTAAACAATAGTCGCTATTTAAAAATAGTGTTGAGTATTTAATCAATCCATGACATTTAGTTGATTGTATATAGTTAAGAGACAACAAAATAAGGATTTAATAGTGACTCTCGATCATAACGAAGGGGAAAACCATCCAGATCATTCACTGTAGCGCCTGCGCTTTCAGCGATACATTGACCAGCTGCAGTATCCCACATCATTGTTGGTCCTAAACGCGGGTAATATTGAGCTCGCCCTTCAGCCACTAAGCAAAACTTTAATGATGATCCCACTGCCACTAATTTATGATCTCCTAGTTGTTGAAGATAAGCCTCTAACTCAACCGAAGGATGTGAACGACTACCAACCACAGTTGGTATAGTTGAAGGTAAAAGACGAATAACCTCTTTACCTGCTTTAGTCATTAGCCAAGCTGTTTTTCCATCACCCAGCCATGCTTTATTTAATGCGGGAGCATAAACAACAGCTAAAATAGGTTTCCCATTTTCAATCAGCGCAATATTAACGGTAAACTCACCGTTCTTATTAATAAATTCTTTAGTTCCATCCAATGGGTCCACCAGCCAAAAAGATTGCCAATGTTGACGCTGTTGCCAATCGGTCTGTGGCGACTCTTCAGATAAGATAGGAATATCGGGTGTCAGTTGTTGTAGCTGATTAATGATAATTTCATTTGCAGCAAGATCAGCAATAGTGACCGGACTATTATCTGCTTTATTTTCAATCGCTATATTACTGTGATAATGCGCCATTATCGATTTACCCGCATCCAATGCGGTAGTGTATATAGCATCAAGTAATGTTGTCACTTACGGTACTCCTATTACCGATGATCACGCAATAATACTTCGACTACGTAAAGCGTTAATACATTGATCAACCAATTCATGAATATTATGACTATCAGCGGCTAAATGAATTTCAGGTTGTAAAGGCGATTGGTACTCTGCATCAATACCTGTAAATTGCTTTATTTCACCCGCTCGTGCTTTTTTATATAACCCTTTAGGATCGCGCTTTTCGCATTCAGCTAAAGGGGTATCAACAAACACTTCAATAAACTCACCTTGTGGCAGTAAATCTCGTACTATTTGTCTTTCTTCACGATGAGGAGATATAAACGCACTCAGTACGATCAATCCTGAATCTGCCATCAATGTGGCAACCTCACCGATACGACGAATATTTTCTCGTCGATCTTGAGCAGAGAAACCAAGATCTTTACACAAACCATGGCGAACATTATCACCATCTAATAAATAGGTATGATAACCCAATGCCAAGAGTCTATGTTCAAGAGCACCAGCAACAGTCGACTTACCTGCACCACTTAATCCAGTAAACCATAACACGCAAGGCTGCTGCTGCTTTTGCTGTCCTCGCTGATCTTTAGTCACACTATAACTATGCCAGACAATATTATTGTTATCGTCATGGGGCTTCGTGGTCGTATTCATAACATATTCCATTGTTAATTTAGTTAAAAGGGAAGACGACTGGGATCAAGATCAACACTACAGTGGAATACACAATTGAAAGCGGTAACCCCAGTTTTAAATAATCTCGAATTTTATAATTACCGACGCTATACACGAGTAGATTGGTTTGATAACCATACGGCGAAATAAAACTCGCACTAGCGCCAAACAGTACCGCCATAATAAAAGGCATCGGATCGATACCATAGCCCAGCGCCAAGCTATAACTTATTGGGAACGCTAATGCAGCGGCAGCGTTATTAGTGATCAACTCAGTTAGTATTAATGTAAGTAAGTAAACTGCAATTAATCCGCCATACACTCCCCAGCCATTAAATGCGGTAATAAGTGCTTGGCCCATTTGCTGTGATAAACCACTGGTTATCATTAATTGTGCCAGCGTTAATGCTGATCCAACAATAACTACAATATCAATCGGAAATCGACGTCGAAGCTCACCAAAGGAAATAATCCCTAATCCCACCAGCAGTACCAAATAAACGGCTAACCCTTTAATCAATGGCAGCCAATCAGCTAAAGCCAATACAATCACACTTAAAAAACCGACCAATACTGTTGTGCTGCGGTAACGGTCTAAACGTGCACTTGAATCAAGACCATTAACTAGCACAAACTCGCGTTCCAGCATGGCTTGTTTTTGGTTAAACAATTTCCCCGGTACAATAACTAACGTATCACCCGCGCGTAATTCAATATTACCCAAGCCACCAGCTAACCGTTCATGACCGCGACGGATGGCGACCACGACCGCATCAAAGTTTTCACGAAATTGAGTGCTCTTTAAGGTACGACCACAAATAGCAGCAGAATGACTGACCACAACCTCCATCATCGATTGACCATTAAGATGGTGCTGACCAAATAAATGCAGTCCTTCTATTTCTTGTAAGGTGGTAACACTTTCAATATCACCACAAAACAATAATCGATCTCCGGCTTGTAATTTAGTTTCAGGGCAAACAGGGGCTATAGTCTTACCCTCACGGATAAGCTCAGCTAAAAATAAACGTCGTAATGCACGTAGTCCATTTTCAGTGACGCTCTTTCCTATTAACGGTGAATGACTTTTTACTCGCGCCTCTAAGAAATAAGGCAGCTGTTCTTCACTGTCATCGTCGTTATTCGGTAAAAAATAACTCAGTGGAATTAAAATCATTAATCCAATAACTAACACCGCTAAGCCAATCATGGTGGGTGCAAAAAAGCCCAGGCTAGGTAAACCAATATCTTCTACAAAACTATTAATAATAAGGTTCGTTGATGTACCAATTAGCGTTAATGTGCCACCTAAAATAGCGGTATAAGATAACGGCAGTAATAATTTAGAGGGGGCATGGCGTTGATTACGCTTTATCGCCCCTATTAATGACACCACCACCGCAGTGTTATTGGTAAAGGAGGACAATAATGCGGTCGATAAGCCCAGCTTAGCCACAACAGAGCTATGACCACCTTGTGAAATTTGCCGCCCAACCCAACTAATTAAGCGGGTTTTTTCAAGAGCAATGGAGACCAAGATTAATAACACTAAGGTTAATAATGATGAATTGGTAAAATTTGCGGCAATAGCAGGTAATTCAATTAAGTTCGCTTGAAAACCAATAAATGCACAGCCAGCAAATAAATACGCAGGTTTAATCTTCGTAGTGAGCAAGCAGAGAATAATCACTACTAGCATTGCCAGCACAGTAGCTTGTTCCCAGCTCATTCACATTACTCCAGTAATTGACCGATATCTTTTGCATCCCAATGCGGAAAATGCTTACGGACTAGTGCATTAAATTCAACTTCAAACGTTGAATAACGACGACTGTTATCGATGGCTAATGGTTCACGAATTAAACCAGCCCCAACAGTGACATTGGTTAATCGATCAATAATGATAAACCCGCCAGTATCTTTACAAGTTTGATAGCTATCAACGGCAATTGCATCATGTAAGTTGAACTCACATAAACCAATGCCATTAAGGGGTAATGTCTCGGTTGCAAAGGTATCAAGACTATTAATATCAACTTGATGACGTATCGCACTTACACTACCTAGCGTTTTTTTACCTGCCACTTTAATATCATACTGACGTCCAGCCGTTAATGCGGTTTCACCCATCCACACGATATCTGCCAATACATTGTTACTTAGCGGCACTTCATCTTCCGCTGCGATCAACGTATCACCACGGCTAATGTCAATTTCATCGGCTAAGGTAACGGTAATGGCTTGACCTTTAGTTGCAAATGCTAAATCACCATCAAAAGTTACGATTCGCTCTACGGTTGATGTTTTTCCTGATGGTAATGCTGTTACTCGTTGCCCTACCTTTAGTTCGCCTGAGGCTAATGTGCCAGCAAAGCCACGAAAGTCGAGATTAGGACGGTTTACATATTGAACCGGAAAACGTAACACTGGTGAGTCATCATCAGTGAATAAATCAACTTGCTCTAATAATGTTAACAATGGCTCGCCTTGATACCACGCCATCTTGGCACTTTGACTAACAACGTTATCGCCTTCTAAAGCAGATAAGGGCAATAATTGAATATTGATCTTAGGGTTGAGTTTTTTTGAAAACTGGAGGTATTGCTGACTAATATCGTCAAAACGAGCTTGATCAAAATCGACCAAATCCATTTTATTGACAGCCACAATAAATTGGCGAATACCGAGTAAACTAGCGATATAAGAATGACGACGGGTTTGATCTAATACCCCTTTACGGGCATCGATTAAAATAACCGCCACATCACAGGTTGAAGCACCGGTTGCCATATTACGGGTGTACTGCTCATGTCCTGGGGTATCAGCAATAATAAATTTACGCGCTTTGGTCGAGAAATAACGGTAAGCAACATCAATGGTGATCCCTTGTTCACGCTCAGCTTGCAAACCATCGACTAATAACGCTAAGTCTGGCTTATCACCCGTGGTACCGACTTTTTGACTGTCAGTATGAATTGCGGCTAGTTGATCTTCATAAATTTGGTGAGAATCATGCAGCAGACGACCAATTAAGGTACTTTTACCGTCATCTACGGAGCCACAAGTTAAAAATCGCAACAGAGATTTATTATGATGCTGATCGAGATAAGCTTCGATTCCAAGCTCTGCGACCTGTTGTTCTATCACACTATTCATTTATCTCTCCTTAGAAGTAACCTTGGCGTTTTTTCAATTCCATTGAGCCAGATTGATCGTGGTCGATAGCCCGCCCTTGACGTTCACTGGATGTCGCCACCAGCATTTCTTCAATGATCCCCGGTAACGTATCAGCCGTTGATTCCACCGCTCCCGTTAATGGATAACACCCTAAGGTTCTAAAACGGACACTTTTTTGTTGAATCGTTTCACCCGGCAATAATTCGAGTCGCTCATCATCAACCATGATTAACATTCCATCTCGCTCAACAACGGGGCGTACTTGGGATAAATACAGTGGCACAATTTCAATTTGCTCTAAGAATATATATTGCCAAATATCAAGTTCAGTCCAATTGGAGAGTGGAAACACGCGAATGCTTTCACCTTTATTAATTTGACCGTTATAGGTTTTCCATAATTCAGGACGTTGGTTTTTTGGATCCCAGCTATGGTTTTTATCGCGAAAGGAATAGACTCGCTCTTTCGCACGTGATTTCTCTTCATCACGCCGAGCGCCACCAAACGCAGCATCAAATCCATATTTATCGAGAGCTTGTTTTAAGCCTTGGGTTTTCATAATGTCGGTATGCTTTGATGAACCATGAGTAAAAGGTCCAACACCCATCGCCACCCCTTCTGGGTTCTGATGGACTAATAAATCAAAACCGTATTTTTCAGCGGCACGGTCTCGAAATTCAATCATTTCGCGAAACTTCCATGTGGTATCGACATGCAATAGTGGAAATGGAATTTTACCCGGATAAAAAGCCTTACGGGCTAAATGCAACATCACCGACGAATCTTTACCGATGGAATACATCATTACTGGATTATCAAATTCAGCCGCGACTTCACGCAAAATATGAATACTTTCAGCTTCAAGCTGTTTGAGGTGGGTTAAACGTTTCGGGTCCATCACTCTCTCCATGTTATGCCAGTTTCACTGCCGCTTCAGGTTGCGGCTGTAACTGTTCCTTTGTTGTGAACCAAGCTAATTTATGTGATAACTTTACGACTTCACCGACAACAATTAATGATGGTGATGCAGCATGTTGTGCTAAATCAGCGAGTTCATGTAATTGTCCGGTTAATACTTTTTGAGTGGCTTGTGTACCACGTTCAATAATCGCGATTGGGGTATTAGGGGCGCGGCCGTGTTGTAATAACTGCTGTTGAATATGACTGGATTTCATTAGCCCCATGTAGATAACTAATGTTTGATTACCACGCGCTAATGTTAACCAATCAAGTTGTTTACCATCAGGCTTTAAGTGCCCAGTAATAAACATTGCTGTTTGAGCATAATCACGGTGGGTTAATGGAATACCTGCATAAGCGGTGGCACCAGCGGCGGCTGTAATGCCGGGAACAACTTGAAAATCAATCCCCGCCTCCACCAGCACTTCTAATTCTTCTGCACCACGACCAAATACAAACGGATCACCACCTTTAAGTCGCACCACACGTTTGCCTTGTTGGGCATATTCAACAATCAATTGGTTGGTTTGCTCTTGCGGCACACTGTGAAAGCCCGCTTTTTTACCAACACAAACAAGTTCTGCATCACGACGTACCAACGCCATCACTTCATTGGAAACAAGGTAGTCATACAACACCACATCCGCTTGCTGCATTAATTGCAAACCACGTAAAGTTAGTAACCCCGCATCACCAGGGCCGGCACCAATTAACGCAACTTGCCCAACAGGTGACGTGTGCTGTTGTAACTGTTGATGTAATGCTTGTTGGGCTTCACTATGACGACCGACAGCAACCAAATCTGCAAAGCGACCATTAAATGCTTGCTCCCAAAAGGCGCGACGGCTAGAAAAGGTAGAAATCTTGGTGGCAAGATAGTCACGAAAACCGCCTGCAATAGTCGCCATTTTTCCTAAATGCTGTGGCAATGTTGCTTCTAGTTTTTGACGCAATAAACGCGCTAAAACGGGTGCTTTACCCGATGATGAAATAGCAACAATGATCGGTGAGCGGTCAACAATAGAAGGCACAATAAAACTACAACGTTGAGTATCATCAACAACATTCACTAACACTTGACGTTGATTGGCTGATTGGTAAACCAGAGCATTCAGCGCTTTATGTGGCGTTGCGGCAATGGCTAGAAAAATCCCATCAAGATTCGCGGGAGAAAATGTGTCACCAACAAAGCGGATCTGGTTAGCAGCAATCGCCGTGGTAAAATCAGCATTAAGCTTAGACGCGATAACCCCCACATCGGCACCCGCTTTTAATAACATTTGAGTTTTGCGCCATGCGCTATTACCACCACCGACAACCAAACAGGGTCGACGCTTTAAATCCGCAAATATTGGTAAATAATCCATTGTTAACTCTCCTTGGTGTTCTGTAACCACTATAGAGAGCTCGTGATATTACTTGAAATTCTAAAGTTTCATTTTTTATATCAAAAAGTTTGGTTATTAATTCAACAATCCTAATTTCATGATCGAATAGAATGATCAACCGCAAATAAATATAAAGCAGATATAAATAGCTAGCAGTAAGCAAAATGAAGAATATTCAAATATCACTTCGAACCTAAGTTATGCCTTTTCTTTCTTAATTTAATCAACACCATTTCGTTTTGAATCAAATATTGCGATTCTTTCACCGCTTAATAATGGTTATGCATATAAAAAATGAGAGTTAAAGCACAATTATGTGACGGGTTCAGATAGTAACTGCATAAGATTTGTTATTTTAGGCACGCTTTCCTTACCTACCCTTTGGAGAAACACATGACACTATCTGTTAAGCCTTTATCAATCGCTGTTTTAGGCGGTTTGCTATTACTAGCAGGCCCCGCAAATGCAGAAACGATTAAATTACGTATTCTTGAAACAACAGATATTCATACAAATGTAATGGATTACGATTACTACAAAGATAAGCCGACTGATAAAACGGGGTTAGTCCGTACAGCGACCTTGGTTGAAAAAGCACGCGCTGAAGTCATTAATAGTGTGTTAGTCGATAACGGTGATTTGTTGCAAGGTAGCCCTATGGGTGACTACATGGCAGCAAAAGGTATTAAAAAAGGCGAAGTGCACCCTGTCTATAAAGTGATGAACCAACTCGGTTATGCGGTAGGTAATATTGGTAACCATGAATTTAACTATGGGCTTGAGTTCCTTGATACCAGTATTGAAGGGGCAAATTTCCCTTATATCAATGCCAATGTTTATGATTTAAAAACCGGTAAAAATTTATTTACCCCTTACCTTATTCAGGATTACACCTTTAAAGATAACGATGGCAACAACCAAAAACTAAAAATTGGTTACATTGGCTTTGTTCCGCCACAAATTATGGTGTGGGATAAAAACAATCTTGAAGGCAAAGTAGAAGCAAAAGACATTAAGCAAACTGCAGAGAAATTCATTCCTCAAATGAAAGCCGAAGGCGCTGATATTATTATCGCCATTCCACACTCTGGCGTTTCAGCAGACCCTTATAAAGTCGGCGCAGAAAACTCAGTCTACTTCCTAACCCAAGTAAAAGGGATTGATGCGATTGCATTTGGTCACTCGCATGCGGTATTCCCAAGTAAAGATTTTGCAAATCTACCAGGTGCTGACATCAACAAAGGCACCATCAATGGTATTCCTGCAGTAATGCCTGGTCGTTGGGGTGATCATGTGGGTATTATGGATTTGGTGTTAGACAAAGACGGTAATAGCTGGAAGGTGACCTCAGCCCAAACTGAAGCGCGTCCTATCTTTGATAAAGCCAACCAAAAATCATTAATCAAAGCCGATCCAAAATTAGTCGCGGCAGTAAAAATTGATCATAACGCTACCCGTGACTTTGTTAACCAGCCAATTGGTAAAGCCAGTGATGTAATGTACAGCTATTTAGCCTTGGTTCAAGACGACCCAACGGTACAAATTGTTAACTTGGCCCAAAAAGATTACGTTGAACGCTTTATTCAAGGTGACCCCGACCTTGATGGTTTACCCGTATTATCAGCAGCTGCCCCATTTAAAGCTGGCGGTCGTGGTAATGACGCAGGCAACTACACCGAAGTAGAAGCAGGCCAACTAACATTCCGTAACGCGGCTGACTTATACTTATACCCCAATACCCTTGTTGCGATGAAGGTAAAAGGTAAAGATGTTCAAGAATGGCTAGAATGTTCCGCGGCACAATTTAATCAAATTGATATTAACAGTGAGAAGCCGCAAGGACTTATTAACTGGGATGGTTTCCGTACTTACAATTTTGATGTCATTGATGGCGTAAAATACAACATTGATATTTCACAACCAGCAAAATACGACGGTGAATGTAAACTGATTAATCCAACCGCTAATCGTATTAAAGATTTAAGCTTTAATGGCAAACCGATTGATTTAAAGCAAACGTTCTTAATCGCGACCAATAATTACCGCGCGTACAGTGGTAAGTTTGCAGGTACAGGTGAAGCGTTCGTTGCCTTTGCCTCACCGGATGAAAATCGCACTGTATTATCAGATTACATCAGTCGCGTGAGCAAACAGAAAGGTCAAGTTGTTCCAAGTGCAGATAATAACTGGCACTTCACACCACTGAAAAGTGATAAGAAGTTAAAGATTCAATTTGAAACAGCGAACAGTGATAAAGCAGCGAAATTTATTAAAGATAAAGGCCAATACCCAATGCAACAAGTCAACACCACGCCGGGTGGGTTTGCTATTTATCAATTAGATCTTCAAACGCGTAAATAATTCCCCTCAATAAAATATCTATATACCGCAGCCTTGGTTGCGGTATTTTTTTGATACACTGCCACTATCATTCTTTTTATTCATTAACTCGCTTATGCCTTTAAATAACCATTCTGAATTAGCGGCTTTCTTAACTCAGCTAGGTGCAGATACCGCCACTATCAACGATGTCATTGCCGTTGCTGAACCACTAGATCTTCCGACTCGTCATATTTTATTACACCAAGGGCAAACCCCAACCCATTGCTACTTTTTATTAAACGGTTTGTGCCATGCGTGTTATTTAACCGAACAAGGTAAACAATTCAGTAAAGAGTTCTATTGGGATCAAGATGTTATTATTGGCTTTGAAAGCTTAATTAATGACGCGCCCTCAGCCTATTTATTAGAAACATTATCTGCCAGCCAATTAATCATGTTACCCATTACCCTATTTCAGCAATGGCGTCAGCAGCAGCACCCGTTGTATCAGACCTTATTAGAACGTCAATTACTGCATAAAGAGCACAAAGAACGCTTTATGCTCATGCATACTCCGAAGCAACGGTTACAACTGTTTAGTGATCATTTCCCCGAGTTAGTTGGGCGCATAACCGATTACCAATTGGCTTCTTATTTAGGTATTACTTCCATTAGTTTAAGTCGAATCAAAAAACGGCTCGCGAGTGGTGAAATTAATCTTAAAAATTAACCATTGTTAACTTCATTTTTGGCGTAAATCGGTACACTACTCACATCATACCGAATTCAGGATCTTAACCATGACGACATGGCAGTGTTTACCCTTTGACGAATTAACAACCCACCAGCTCTATGATCTATTAAAACTACGCTCAGAGATTTTTTGCGTTGAACAAAATTGTGTGTATCCCGATCTTGATGATCACGACCGCGCTCCAAATGTGTTCCATTTGTTAGGTTACGTAAACAATGAACTCGTCGCATACTTACGTTTATTAGCCCCTTGTGTTACTTATGATAATGTCAGTATTGGACGAGTTGTAGTAACACCAAGTCAGCGTAAGCATGGTTTAGGACATCAATTATTACGTCAGGGATTAACCCATGCCGAGAAAATTTGGCCACAACAGCTAATTGAAATTGGCGCTCAACAATATTTAGTGGCGTTCTATCAGTCTCATGGATTTACCCAAACGTCAGATATGTACCTTGAAGATGGCATTCCCCATGTTGATATGCAGTTATTACAAGATCCCACCTAATGCGCTGGTCTGCGGTTTCAATCGGTATTGCTATTTTAATTTGCGGTAATTTATCGTCATCACTGTCTGATGTGGCGGTAAAATTATTAGACGGTAGCGTATCGGCATTTCAGTACATGTTTATTCGCCAACTATTGAGCGTGATCCTAATTGCGCCATTATGGCTACGATTAACCCCCGCTCAGCGTGATATTGGGCATTGGAAGGTGAATGCAATCCGTGCCCATCTTGTATTAGCGGGTAGTGGCATGTTGCTGATTGCCTTAACTTACCTTCCATTAGCCACCGCCAATGCCTTATTTTACGCCGCACCGTTACTCATGCTGCCATTATCAATGCTGGTATTAGGTGAGCGGCCAAATAAAGAAAAAGTATTAGCAACTGCTGTCGGGTTTATTGGCATCGTCATTGTGTTACGCCCCGATCAATTTCATTGGGCCGCATTTGCCGCATTAGGCACCGCCTCAACATTGGCGTTATACAATGTTTTAGTACGTAAACTACCGCCACAACAACCGATTATCAGTACTCTATTTTGGACAGGTATTTTATCGTTACCCATATCAAGCCTATTAGCCTACCAATATTGGCAGCCACTACAGCCAAAACAATGGTTATTAATTACGGCAAGTGCGTTATTCACTTTAGGTTATCAGGGCTGCTGTGTTGCGGCTTACCGTCAAAGCGAGACTTATAAGATTGGACTTGCGGAATATTCAGGGCTTATTTTTGTCGCGATATTTGGTTATTTATGGTTTGACGAGATTCCCGATCTGCTCACGGGGTTAGGTATTCTTTTGATCATCATTCCAATGGCCCCATGGCCGAAAATCCGTCGCTCATCACAAAGCCTGAGCCATAACGCAGATTAAACATTTATCACTTAAAAATAATAAGCCGCCTTAACTGGCGGCTTATTATTTTAACGTATAACCATTGCAAATTTATTGACGATAAAAACGGCCACTAGCATTAACTGCATACGAAGCAGAAACACCATTACCTAAAATTTGTAAGCCACTAATTTCACCACGGCTGTTTTGACGATAACGTAACGTCTGTCCAGCTTGAATACGGCTAATAGGTTTACCCGCCCCTTCAACTTTCGCGATAGCATAAAGATCCCCAAGTGGTAGTCCTTTATTACGGAAAATATTGGCTAATGTATCTCCCGCTGGCACTTTATAGCTATACCATTGATTTGCAGCACCCGCTGGCTGCTGAGTCGCCTTTGGCGTTGATACTGACGCTGTCTTTACCGCAGCTTTTGCAGCGACCACGGGTTTATGAGTAGCGGTATCAATGGTGTAGACCTTACCACCATTAATCGGATAGATTTTTGAAGTCATCGGTTTACGCTCAGGTGCTGGGCCGCGATCTTCCATGCCTCCCCTCGCTTTCATACCTGAATCTTCTTTAATATCAGCGCTGTCTAATACAACATCGGTACGTTTAACCGCACTGTGCTTACCATTGCCATCTGGATTATTTTCAGTTTGAGTATTAGGCTCCGACGTCACCTGACTTGCCACATCACTATTGCCTAAATTTAAGGCAATATCACGCCGCATCGGTACACCGTCAGATTGACCTTCTAATTCTTTGGTTGATGGCAGCATTAGCGCACCAATAAATACGGGCACAATAACGACTAACGCCCAACGATGAAACCGAGGGAAACGCTGCCATACCTGACATACACCAGATACACGCTCACTGCACTTTGCCTTTATTGCACCAAAATTGAGTTTCATTGGTGGTTGCAGGTTAGCGTTTTTTTTATTTGAACGGCGATTTACCTTTCCCATATACAGCACTCCAAAGCTTCATATGTCACGCAATTAGCGAATATTAGTTACAAACATTTACCCGATGGGGGCTAAACTGTTATCCTGCCTGCTTTAATTCATTCTACATTAAGAGATGACAATAATGTCTGACGTTAAACTAGATACAATTGAGACTAAAGCAAGCTACGGTATTGGTCTACAAATGGGCCAACAACTAGCACAAAGCGGTCTTGAAGGCCTAAACGTAGCAGCTATTGCTAAAGGTATCGCAACTTCTCTAGCTGGCGAAATGCCAGAAATCGAAGTTGATGACATCAACAATGCACTACGTGAACTTCACACAACAGCAGATGCAGCTCGTCAAGAACAAGCTAAACTAGCAGCAGCTGATGGCGAAGCATTCCTAGCTGAAAATGCACAACGTGCAGAAGTTACAGTAACTGATTCTGGTCTTCAGTACGAAGTTCTTGTTGAAGGTACTGGCGAAATTCCAACTTCAGACAAGCAAGTTCGTGTGCACTACCACGGTATGCTAACAGATGGCACTGTTTTTGACAGCTCTGTATCTCGTGGTCAACCTGCAGAATTCCCTGTAACTGGCGTTATTGCTGGTTGGGTTGAAGCTCTTCAAATGATGCCTGTAGGTTCTAAGTGGAAACTGTCTATTCCACAAAACCTAGCTTACGGTGAGCGCGGCGCAGGTGCTGCAATCCCTCCGTATGCAGCACTAGTATTTGAAGTAGAGCTATTAGATATCCTATAAGATATCAAGCTTGAACAAATAAATAAACGGCGCTATGAGCGCCGTTTTTATACCTATACGTCATTCAAATAACAAAAAATCATTGCAACAAGACAAATCTTCACTAGGATTGACATACCCAAGTCAATTTCTGATTTAAAAGACTTCGGTATTAATCTTTACTAAGGAGTCTCCCCATGAAAAAACATCGTATCGTAACGACTGTTGCAGCAGTTGCATTGCTATCATCAAGCGCCATGAGTTACGCTTTTAGCTTATCTGATATTTTCGGTGGCGAAAGTGCCGATCAAGTGGTTAGCCAAGTTGCAGAAAACCCGCTAACAAAAACCCTGATTTCTGAACTCGGTGTTAAACCTGAACAAGCAGCCGGTGGTGCAGGCGCATTACTAGGCATGGCTGCAAGTCAACTTTCAGGTCCACAAGGAAGCGAACTGGCTAAATTGATCCCTGGCGCTGAAAAATTAACGGACTCATTACCAATGGGACTTGGCCAGCTACTTAGCAACCAAGCTAACATTGATAAAGTGTTCTCAGTTCTAGGAATGGATCCTGCGATGATCAATAAGTTTATTCCCGTTATTACCCAATTCTTAGGCCAACAAGGTGCAAGTAATGCTCTTTTAGGCGCATTAGATAAAGTATGGGCTCCTGCTGCGGCAGCAAAATAATCTTATTCTCTATCTGAATAACCCACAAGGCAGCGTCGATACGCTGCCTTGTTTTTTTATTGATAAACCCAACACAAAATGAAACTAAATCCCTGAACCTTGTGATTCAGTGTCATTGTCTTCATGCAAACCACATTCACGTTTCAAACCAAAAAAGCGCGTCTCTTGTTCTGTCATTCCTGGCTGCCATTTCACCGTAGTATGAATATCACCGACAGATAAATAATCGTGGTGTTTTAACGGATGATAAGGTAATTGATGTTGCAGCAAGTAAGCATCAATATCGTCATTAGTCCAATCAATCACAGGCAAAAATTTAAAACGACCATTTTGAATCGCTAATACAGGTAACGTCGCACGAGAATCGGCTTGCTCACGACGTAATCCTGAAAACCATGTTCCAACATTCAGCTCACTCAATGCCCGCCGCATCGGCTCTACTTTGTTTAATTGGTTATATTGCTTAATACCTTCGACACCTTGCAGCCATAATTGACCATAACGTGCTTCTTGCCATGCAGCACTGTGTTGAGCGCGATAAATATATAAATTCAAATTAAGTTGTTTAGTTAAACTATCAATAAACTGATACGTTTCGGTAAATAAATACCCGGTATCCGTTAATATCACCGCAATATTTGATCGAACTTCCGTCACTAAGTGCAGCATAACTGCCGATTGAATCCCAAAGCTAGATGCTAATGCAAACTCGCCCTCAAGATTATCAAGCGCCCATTGCACTCGCTGTTGAGCTGTCATTGTTTCCAGCGTGGCATTAATTTCAGCCAGCTGAATAATTTGACTCACTTTTGGCAGTTCAAGTAACTCAGCCAGTTGAAATCTAGGCATAAAAATCCCTCATTGATATTTTTACTTCATCAATAATGCCAGCACGAATAGTGAAATCACCAAAGCCTTCATTTTCTTGACGCTCCGTCGACCAACGACCGACTAAACTATCTATCTCATCCATTATTTGAGCTACGGTAATATTTTCGCGGTACATTTTAGGTACTCGAGTACCATTACGGTTACCACCTAAATGAAGGTTATATCGTCCAGGCGCTTTACCCACTAAGCCTATTTCAGCCAACATCGCGCGCCCACAGCCATTAGGACACCCGGTTACCCGTAAAATAATATTCTCATCTTTGGCTAAATCATGCTTCGCTAATACCGCTTCAACATCAGTCACAAATTCAGGTAGGAAGCGTTCGGCTTCCGCCATGGCTAACGGACAAGTTGGCAGAGACACACATGCCATTGAGTTTTTTCGCTGCTCACTGACACTGTCATCCATCAAACCATGATCACGCGCGATCTTCTCGATCTTAGCTTTGTCTTTTGCTAACACACCAGCAACAATCAGATTTTGGTTGGCCGTCATTCTAAAATCACCACCATGGACCTTGGCTATTGCTGCCATACCGGTTTTAAGAGGTTTATTCGGTGTATCCAATAAACGGCCATTTTCAATAAATAACGCTAAATGGTGCTTACCATCAATACCCGCAACCCAACCAATACGATCACCACGATCGGTAAACTCATACGGTCGACTGACTTCAAAGGTAACCCCGGCTCGTGACTCAACTTCTGCTTTAAATACCTCCACGCCAACCCGATCAATAGTGTATTTAGTTTTGGCATTTTTACGGTTAGAACGGTTTCCCCAATCACGTTGAGTAGTAACCACAGCAGTCGCGACATCAAGGGTTTTATCTAAAGGTACAAACCCGAAATCATCAGCACGGCGCGGATACGTGGCATGGTCACCATGGGTCATTGCTAAGCCACCGCCAACTAACACATTAAAACCTACCAATTTCCCATTATCGGCAATTGCGATAAAATTGAGATCATTAGCATGGACATCAACATCATTTTGCGGCGGAATAACCACTGTGGTTTTAAACTTACGCGGTAGATAATTACTGCCTAAAATCGGCTCTTCATCGGTTGTTTCACGCTTTTCACCGTCTAACCAAATTTCAGCATAAGCACGGGTTTTCGGCAGTAGATGTTCACTGATCTTTTTTGCCCATTCATACGCTTGTTGGTGTAACTCAGATTCAACAGGGTTAGTGGTACACAACACGTTACGGTTTACATCTCCCGCCGTTGCGATGGAATCAATACCAATACTATTTAGTGTTTGGTGCATTAGTTTAATGTTAGGTTTCAGCACTCCATGAAACTGAAATGTTTGACGGGTAGTTAAACGAATACTGCCGTAAGAAGTGTGCTCATCAGCAAATTTATCAATTGCTAACCATTGTTCAGGAGTGATCACGCCCCCCGGCATTCGCGCCCGTAACATCACATTCTGAAGCGGTTCTAATTTTTGTTTAGCGCGCTCAGCACGAATATCACGATCATCTTGCTGATACATGCCATGAAAGCGAATTAATTGAAAGTTATCAGCGCTAAATCCCCCGGTGATACGATCATCAAGATCTTGCTCTATAGTACCGCGAAGAAAATTGCTTTGACGTTTTAGACGCTCATTGTCTGATAGTTTTTGCTCTGTCATTAGTACACATCCCTTTGATAGCGCTTAGTTTTACGCAGCTCATTGAGATACTGCTCGGCTTGCTCGCGCGTTTTCTTTCCTTGTTGTTCAATAACGGTTAACAAGGCTTGATGAACATCTTTGGCCATGTGGGTTGCATCACCACACACATAAACATGCGATCCTGCTTGTAACCACTGCCACACTTGTGGTGCCTGTTCTAAAATGCGCTGTTGAACATAGATTTTCTCGGCTTGATCTCGACTAAATGCGACATCTATTTGATCCACCACTCCGTCTTTTAGATATTTCTGCCATTCAACTTGGTAAAGAAAATCTTCAGTAAAAGTTCGATCACCAAAAAATAACCAGTTTTTACCTGTTGCTTCACGGCTATCACGCTCTTGCACAAAGGCACGAAAAGGCGCAATTCCCGTACCAGGACCAATCATGATCACTGGCGTATTATCATCAACTGGTAACTTAAAGTTATTATTGGTTTCAACAAACACTTTCACCGCTGCACCTTCTGCTAGACGTTGCGCTAAGAAACTTGATGCGCCACCTTGGCGTTGCTCATCGCCTTGGGAAAATTCAACCACACCGACCGTTAAATGCACTTCTTCGCCCACTTCTTGTTGGCTGGAAGCAATGGAATATAAACGGGGCGTTAAACGACGTAATAAACTGATTAATTGGGTGGCAGTTAATACCGTCTTCTTAGCCGTTAAAACATCAATAATTTGGTTATTAGCCGCATACTCACGCAATTTTTCACGATCATTCACCAGCTTTTGTAATTTTTTACTGCCAGATATTTCTGCATATTTAGTTACAAACTGTGGATTTGATGCGGTAATTTCATAATGGCTAATCAACGCATCACGAATAGATAAGTTACTGCCATCAACATCCACCGAAGTTGCGGCATCTAAGTCAAGTTTCGCTAATATGGCATCAACTAATTGTGGATCATTGTCAAACCACACCCCTAGCGCGTCACCCGCTTGGTAGCTTAAACCTGAACCTTCTAAATCAATTTCAATATGGCGTACATCTTTATCTGAATGGCGACCAGTGATTTTCTGGCTTACTAATAAACTGGCGGTATAAGGATTTTGCTTAGTATAAGTCGCAACAGCTGTGGCCTTTTGTCCCACGGGTAACTGAACAACTTCTGCTTCACCGGTTGATAAGGTTTGTTTGGTTTTGGCTAATACTTGTGTACACCACTCTGCGGCGGCCGCTTCATAGTCAACATCACAATCAAGGCGATCAAGCATCGGCTTCGCACCCAGTTTTGCTAAGTAGCGATCAAAATCTTTAGCTGTTTGGCAGAAAAATTCATAACTAGAGTCGCCGAGCCCAATCACGCTGTAGTGTAAATTCGATAATTGGGGGGCTTTTTTTGACTGTAAAAACTGATGCAGTTCTATTGCATCGTCGGGGGCTTCACCTTCTCCATGTGTTGAAGCAATAATAATAACGTGAGTTTCTTTACTAAGATTTTTCCCCTTATAGTCCCCCGCCGACACAAGATTCACCGCAATATCTTGTGCGAGAGCTTGCTGTTGTAACGCTTGAGCGACACCTTTAGCATTGCCTGTTTGCGAGGCATAAATAATGGTTAGTTTACCCGCAGTTTTTGCAGCGGCCAGTACATTTGATGCAGGAACAGTTGCCGTTGTTGATGATTGAGATTGACTCAACCCCCAAAAATAGCCACTGATCCAAGCCAGTTGTTGTGGTGATGATTCTGCTGCGGCTAGCTTAAGCTGATCTATTTGTTGATCATTAAGTGGGCTAGCTAAAGCTGATAGTTGGTTGATTGACATAGCACGACGATCCCTATTCATTGCGTTAT
Source organism: Photobacterium sp. NCIMB 13483 (assembly GCF_003025475.1). Lineage (NCBI taxonomy): Bacteria > Pseudomonadati > Pseudomonadota > Gammaproteobacteria > Vibrionales > Vibrionaceae > Photobacterium > Photobacterium sp. NCIMB 13483. The sequence goes on along the minus strand of NZ_PYLV01000028.1, from coordinate 33,534 downwards.
GTTAGAGTAGCCATTTAAACTAATAACAAGAAAGAATAGATAAGAATGTTTTATAACCATTTGTAAGGTTAATCGTACAAAAAAACCAAATAGCGATAACACTATTTGGTTTTAGAATAGAGAAATAAAGGCAGGATTTAATATTCGTCAGCAATTCTAACTTGTTGAAAACCAACTTCAAATGCTTGTTGAGTCGCACTATCAACATCACCATAGCATTGTTCACTACCACTAATATCAGTTAATGGCACCAAACCGCCGCGACGATGACGAAATTCAACGATATAACCACTATTAATTGATGGTTCGATGAGTGCCTCAACAAGATCTTGGTCAGCGTATAGGTGTTTCAATTCAGTTAATGTCATCACTTACTCCTCCCTAATACTGATATTGTGCATCACACATATAATCAGTTTGCTTACCTTTAAAAGTGGTACATAAATGGGATTAGCGCCAATAAAAAAACCACGAAATAATCGTGGTTTTATAATTAGATCACACAATGAAAGCTGAAGTTAATTAGAAATCAACTTCTACGCCAGCAAACCAACCATCTAGGTCAACATCACCAGATGTTGATTTTTTAAAGTCATAATCCATCATGCGGTAACCTGCTCGAAGGTTAAGATCTGCTGCAATTAAATCTAATGTGAATTTCACACCCGCTTGGCCATCAAACAAACTTGTACCATCGTATTTACCCGCATTCGCTTGAGCAAATACTGATAATGGTGTTGCTGGAATACCTAACTCAGCAGCAGCATAAACTGTTGGCTGCCAATCACTAAAGCTGTTCTGGTGTTGAATTTGAACACCAGCAAACTTAGTCATTGTTACACCTAAATCCAATGCGACTAAATCGTTATCAAGAATTTCATAATAAGCCGTGAAATCACTTTGCTCAAAATTCACATTCCCAGTGTCAATATTGTTGTAACGTACCATTACGTTTGGCACTAAAGGAATAAAGTGCTCAAAAGATGCATAGTAAGATGTTGATGTATCGTCACTTTTTTGACCAGCTACTTTTGCGTTTGTAAACCATGCATCCGCACCTACTTTAACACCTAGTAAAGTATCTGCTTGTGCTGGAAGGGCTGCTGCTAGCGTCATTGCTGCTGCAAGTGAAAGCACCACTTTTTTCATGCGAGTCTCCGCTCTTATCATTTTATGTAATTAATCGCACAAAATTATATCAGAAGCAGTATGAAAACTCTGCAATCAATCGCAATCAATAGCTGTTATTTGCAATCAATTGCATTAGTGACGACGGTAACGTGACATCCGATCTTGATGCTGCTTGTCAGCATTACGCTCACGGAAGAACCAAATACCTAATGCTATCAATACGATCCACGGTAATAATTTAAAGACGAGCCCTAACATACCAACAACAGCCATTACCGCAAAACCTGCTGCAACCGCAATCAGAACGCCAATTAAACTAACACCGGTAAATATCAGTACCAATGTAAAAGCAACCAAAAATAGGAACTCAAACATAGATTATCCTTTTTTATAACTGCGGTATCCACATGAAACCCCAGTGCTATCTTTATTATTACTTACAATATTGCACAATTCACGCCAACTCTAATATAAATATTTTAGCTTATTTTTCATATAGATAAAAAACGCCAATTCAATAATGAATTGGCGTTTACTATTTATTGGTCAATCTCACCTAATACTAAGTAAAACTCACCACTATAATCACGTTAATAGTGTGTATAACTACACATCTAACTCGGCAGGAATTTTCGCTAATGCCTGTTGTACCACTTCAATACCCGCTCCTGGCTTGTGGGCATTTTCACTAATATAACGACGCCATTGACGAGCTCCCGCCATATTTTGGAATAAACCTAGCATATGACGAGTAATATGGCCTAAGTATGAACCGTTCGCCAATTGTTGCTCTATATATGGATACATAGCTTCAACCACTTCACGACGCTTCATCACAGGGCGGTTACTACCAAATAAACGCTGATCCACTTCAGCCATCAGGTAAGGGCTTTGGTAAGCTTCACGACCGACCATTACACCATCCATATATTTAAGATGCTGTTCCATTTCTTCAAAAGTTTTAATACCACCATTGATTGCCATGGTTAACTGTGGAAAGTCTTGCTTTAATTGGTAAACTCGTGGGTAATCAAGTTCTGGAATTTCACGATTTTCTTTTGGGCTTAAGCCTTTTAGCCATGCTTTACGGGCGTGAATAGTAAAATTATCACAACCGCCTTTTTCTGATACGGTTTGAATAAAATGAGTTAAGAACTCATACGAATCTTGATCATCAATACCAATACGGGTTTTAACAGTAACAGGAATATCAGCGACTTCACGCATTGCAGCAACACATTGCGCCACCAACTCAGCTTCACCCATTAAACAAGCACCAAACATGCCGTTTTGAACGCGATCAGATGGACAGCCAACGTTTAAGTTGATCTCATCATAACCACGATCTGCTGCTAATTTGGCACAACGCGCAAGATCAACCGGATTTGAGCCACCCAGTTGTAATGCTAATGGATGCTCTTCTTCGTTATATGCCAGAAAATCACCTTTGCCGTGAATAATTGCACCTGTCGTAACCATTTCGGTATACAACAGAGCTTCTTTACTCATTAAACGATGGAAATAACGGCAATGACGATCAGTCCAATCAAGCATCGGTGCGACAGAAAAACGAGCAGATGGATACATATTACAATATTCCTTACATATTAAGTGGTTATGGCAAATACCACTTACGGGTATTGCAATATACTTCATCCAATGTCGACTATTGTTAGTGATAAGGGATGGATAAGGGACAGTTTAGGAGGCATAAACGGTCCCTAAAATATCTTTTGAGGCGCGGATTCTACCCTAAAATAACTATTGTCACCATGATTAGACTTGAATCCCCTTTAGCCCATAATCGGTTTAATAATGCTTAATATTCGTAATGGGGTATGAAGTAAGGTATATAAACAAGAAAAGCCATATTCATTAATATGGCTTTTTATAATAACAACATCATTTATCGTGACTCTTTTTATTACACGGCAGGCGGAGTACCTTCGCCGTTAGATACAATTGCATCCATTTGTACTAAAGCACCCATCGCGATGGTAGAAACACCAATAACAGTTCTAGCAGGAAACTGCTCATTAAAGAACGTCATATAAACATCATTAACCGCATCAAGATCAGCCATATTTTTTAGTTGAATATTAACCTTCACAATATCGTCCATTACATGGTTAACACTTTCAACTATCGCTTTAATATTCACTAAGCATTGTCTTGCTTGTTCATTAACACCACCATCAACAAGCTTACCTGTCATCGAGTTTAACGGTAACTGCCCAGAAATATTATTGTAATGTGAAAATGCCACCGTTTGAGAAGATAATCCAGTTTGAGGAGCAGTATGTGTATTATTCGCTTCGATCACCAAGCCATGACGATCTTCAACGGTTTGTGGTGGTGTTCCATCGCCATGAGAAACTGTCGCATCTATCTGTATTAATGCGCCCATTGGTAACCCTTCTACGACAATCACTGATCTGGCTGGCATATAGCCACATGTTCGCGCAATTCCCGCATCAGGGAAGTAACAACGATAAACTTCATTGACAACATCAATATCGGCCAAATTTTTAAGATAAATATTAATTTTCACGATATCGTCAGCAGGCACATCAATCGCTTCTAGAATACTCTTAATATTTTTTAAACACTGCCCGGTCTGCTCTTTTACGCCACCAGCGATCATATTCCCTGTTTTAGGATCAAGTGGTAATTGAGCTGAAATATGGTTGTAATGCGAGAAGGCAACAGTATGAGTCGATACATCACAGTTAGGGGCATTGGCTGTATTGCGTGCAATTTTAACAAGATCACAGGGAGCTTGTGTACCAGAGCCTTCACCATTAGATATCACGGCATCCATTTGGACTAATGCGTCAGACATAGGTAATGCTGCTACACTCATCACAGTACGTGTCGGTAAATAACGCGGGAAAAATGTCGCATAAACATCATCAACACACTCAAGATCTTTGATATTTTTAAGATACACATTAATTTTAATAACATCATGCATTGAATGATCAATACTTTCGACAATAGCCTTAATATTTTTTAGGCATTGTGCCGCCTGTTCAGTGACACCGCCATCAATAATTTTTCCACTTTTAACATCAATCGGTAATTGTGCAGAAATATTATTGTAATGCGAAAACGCAACAGTTTGTGTTGCTGCTAAATCGTAGGGAGCTGTTGCTGTGTTACGTGATAATTTGATAATACCGCTCATCTTTTCTCTCTCCATTTAACATTAATGACGAGATAATATTGCAGATTGAAGGCAAGTAAAAAACAGCTTGCATCACAACTTCCTAAATCTTCCAAATAATTGTATTTTATAAAAATTATATAAATAATTGATATTTGATCAGTAGAACTAAAATTTATATTTATTTACTGATTCAAGATATTACGTCGTAATCAACAGGCTCAATATTCAACAATTAAGATATAAAACCTCTTTTTTAAATAACAAAAAAGGCCTTGAACAATGTTCAAGGCCTTTTTCTAAATTCTTTTCGCTGTCGGTCGATGATTGACCCTACGACAAAATGTTACTTAGTCATATTACCGCTTTTGTACATTGTAGAGAATACAGGCGTGTAAAGAGCAACAATTTTAGTAATGATAACAGACATTTTTTTTACCTTAAAAATTAAGCATTTTATGTATAACCATTGCCTAATCACGAATATTTAAGGCGTCGGTCACGTTTCGATGGGCGTCATTATAGGTATTTTAAATCACTTGAGAAATGAAAAAAAACGCAACCTTGGCATTAGTTTTTATAATACATAATCAACATAGATGTCCTCACCTTTGTAATGCATCCATTTTGTGACATTCTTTTTTATTCTTCTTAGTATAACGTGATCATTTACACGGAATCTTTGCTCTTATTACAGTTACTTGCTAAGTGTGAGTATGTTTTTAGACAGCTGTGATAAAATATAAACTCAATGACGTTTTTTTGAGGCTCTATGACGGTTCAAACTCAACTGCTAGCTAAAGCACAACAGCTCTGTGAGCAACGAGGGGTAAGAATGACCCCGCAGCGATTAAAAGTACTGGCACTGATCATTAATCATCATAGTTCTATTAGTGCTTATGAGTTACTCGATTTACTCAAAGCATCAGAACCCCAAGCAAAACCACCGACAGTATATCGCGCCCTAGATTTTCTGTTAGCGCAAGGTTTCGTACATAAAGTAGAATCAACCAACAGCTATATTGCGTGTTGTGTACTCGGCCATGCTGATCATTGTTCACAATTATTAATTTGCGATAAATGTGGGTTTGTTGAAGAAATCCATGATGATGAATTAGCGAAACTTTTACGTCAAAAATCAGAACAGTATGGCTTTATGATCAAGCACCACGTTGTTGAAAGTCATGGTGTTTGTCACAAATGTCAGCAAACTAAAAACGATTAATACATCTTTTGTGCTGTCACAATTCGTGATGGCACCTTCTGATATTTCTCCCCCTCCTGACAGCGCCTTTCTCTTTAAAGTGAATTAACGTTAGCTAAGACATAAAAGCACAATAAAACACTACTCATTGTCATAAATTCGATCTAGACTGAATCCGTCATAAGCACCTAGTTACCTATAAGCTGTAACTACTACGATTAGTCTATAAGGGAAAGACGTACATGAGTAAACTGACTGGAACCGTAAAGTGGTTCAACGATGATAAAGGTTTTGGTTTTATTTCTGCTGCCGATGGTAAAGATGTGTTTGTGCACTTCAGTGCTATTCAAGCGCAAGGACGTAAAACATTACGTGAAGGCCAAAGTGTTGAATTTATCGTAACTGATGGTCAGAAAGGCCCACAAGCTAGCGACGTTATCACGCTATAATTGATCTAACGCCAAAAATAAAAAACGCCGCAATCATAACGACTGCGGCGTTTTATTTTATCGGTTAATTACATTAACCAATAAGAGGCATTATGCACGCCATTGTTTAAAAGCATTAATTAAACCATTCGTTGAGCTATCGTGGCTTACAACACCTTCATTGCTGTTTAGCTCTGGTAAAATTTGGTTAGCCAATTGCTTACCAAGTTCTACACCCCACTGGTCAAAGCTGAAGATGTTCCAAATAACACCTTGGGTAAAGATTTTATGCTCATACAATGCAATTAATGCACCTAATGTGTATGGCGTAATTTCTTTAAGCAGAATTGAGTTTGTTGGACGATTACCTTCAAACACTTTAAATTCAGCAAGCTCATCGATTTCTGCTTGTGATTTACCGGCAGCCACAAATTCAGCTTCTACTGTCTCACGGCTCTTACCAAATGCTAATGCTTCAGTTTGCGCGAAGAAGTTAGCCATTAATTTGGGATGATGATCACCCAGTGGATTGTGGCTAATAGCAGGTGCAATAAAGTCACATGGAATTAACTTCGTACCTTGGTGAATAAGTTGATAGAACGCATGTTGACCATTCGTTCCTGGCTCACCCCAAATGATAGGACCAGTTTGGTAATCCACAGGCTTGCCACCACGGTCAACATATTTACCGTTTGATTCCATGTTACCTTGTTGGAAGTAAGCAGGGAAACGGTGCATGTATTGATCGTAAGGTAGAATTGCTTCAGTTTCTGCGCCATGGAAGTTGTTATACCAAATACCAATTAAGGCTAGAATTACAGGTAATTTTTGCTCTAGTGGCGCGGTTGCAAAATGGTTATCCATTGCATGACCACCTTCTAATAACTTAACAAAGTTATCAAAACCTACAGCCAAGCTAATAGAAAGACCAATCGCTGACCATAGTGAATAACGACCACCAACCCAATCCCAGAACTCAAACATGTTATCAGTATCGATACCAAATTCAGCCACAGATTCTGCATTAGTAGAAAGCGCTGCAAAGTGTTTTGCAACGTGTGCTTTATCTTCCGCCATTGCTAAGAACCAATCACGCGCAGACAATGCGTTAGTCATAGTTTCTTGGGTAGTAAAGGTTTTAGATGCAATAAGGAACAACGTTGTTTCAGGGTTTAAGTCTTTTAATGTTTCAACAATGTGTGTCGCATCAACGTTAGAAACAAAGTGCATGTTTAGGCGTGTTTTGTACGCAGCTAATGCTTCTGACACCATGTAAGGGCCAAGATCTGAACCACCGATACCGATATTAACAACATCGGTAATTTCTTTGCCGGTGTAACCTTTCCACTCACCACTTACAATACGGTTAGTGAAGCTTTCCATCTTTGCTAATACGGCATTAACCGCAGGCATAACATCTTCGCCATCAACAATGATTGGCGTATTGCTGCGATTACGTAACGCAACATGGAGTACAGCACGATCTTCAGTACGGTTGATTTTCACACCGTTGAACATATCCGCAATGGCAGCATCAAGCTCAGTTTCTTTTGCTAATGCAAACAACTTAGTCAAAGTTTCTTCAGTGATCAGGTTCTTAGAGTAATCTAATAAAATATCAGAACCAAACTGAGCAGAAAATTTGGCAAAACGCTCGCTATCATTAGCAAATAAATCGCTTAATTCAAAATCTTGAGCTTGTTCAAAATGGGCAGTCAGTGCTTGCCACGCTTTAGTTTGCGTTGGATTGATGTTCTTTAACATAGTAATGTTCCTGATTTTGTTATGTTCATCCCTCGAATCATACCGCCTTCGAAAGATCCTCGATCTATGCTATTGACCCTAAATGACTAGGTCTCTAATAATGCTTCAGCTACAACCAATTATGACGTTAACATCGTACGATCGTCATTGCGTCAGGTCACGAAAGTATGATGCATCATACCTGTATTTATAAGCAAGATGATAATGGTAATCGTTAATTAAATTAAAAGGTTTCACCAATAGGTAAATAGCTATGTGGTATCAAAAAACGATTCATCTTACCCCGAGAGCGCGTGGTTTTCATCTAATAACCACCGAGATAGAGCAAAATTTGGCAATAATTCAATCATTAAAGGTTGGGATCGTGCATTGTTTTATTCAACATACATCAGCCAGCTTAACCATTAATGAAAATGCCGATCCAACGGTTCGCGATGATATGGAGGCTCATTTTAATCATAGTGTCCCCGAACGCGCCTCTTTTTATCAACACACCTATGAAGGTGATGATGATATGCCTGCACACATTAAAACCGCATTACTAGGTAATAGTGTCACCATTCCCATCACTGATGGTCAACTGGCTTTAGGTATATGGCAGGGGATCTACTTAGGTGAACACCGAGATCATGGAGGCTCACGGCGAATCGTTATTACAGTACAAGGTGAATAATAACAAATGGAAAAAAAAAGCCGCGAACTAAAATCGCGGCCATGTCTGCTTACATTTCATTTTTTATTATGAATAAGTCATTGCGACTCGAGGCGTTAACTTAGTCATTAACTCATACGCGATCACACCCGTATATTGAGCGACAACTTCAACCGGTAAACCTTTACCCCACAAAATCGCTTCATCGCCAACTTTATCGGTCGCATTCGGTCCTAAATCTACAGTTAACATATCCATTGAAACGCGGCCTGCAGTTGGAACGATACGCCCATTGACAACAACAGGGGTTCCATTGGGGGCACAACGGGGATAACCGTCGCCATAACCGATGGCAATAACGCCCATCTTGGTATCACGTTCGCAAGTCCAAATACCACCATAACCAACTTGTTCGCCTTTTTTAACATCACGTACGGCAATTAAGCTCGATGTTAACGTCATAACAGGTTGTAAGTTATAGTTTGATGCTGCACGCTCTAATTCATCAAATGGCGATACGCCATACATAATAATGCCAGGACGAATCCATTCAAAGTGACTATCAGGCCACGCTAAAATACCCGCCGACGCGGCTAATGAGCGTTCACCTTGATAAGGTTGAGTCAGCGTTGAAAAACACGCAATTTGATTTACGGTAATATCACTCTCTAGATTATCAGCATTACCAAAATGACTAATAAAACGTAATGGTTTAGCAACATTATCGCAGTCATTTAAGCGCTGCATAAACTCAGGCACTTGCTCAGGGCGTAATCCCAAGCGGTGCATACCTGTGTCTATTTTCACCCATACTCGTACAGGTGCATCTAACTCGGCTTGCTCAAGCGCTTCCAGCTGTTCAATCGAGTGCACCACGGTATGGATGTTATTGGTTACCAATACTGGAAGATCCGTTGACGCATAAAAACCTTCTAATAATAGAATCGGTTTTACTACACCACCAGCACGTAGTATTAAGGCTTCTTCTATACGCGCCACACCATAAGCATCAACATCGATAAGGCTTGTCGCCACATCTAGCAACCCATGTCCGTATGCATTGGCTTTAACAACCGCCAGAATTTTACTGTTTGGTGCCTGCAGGCGGATTTGACTCAGATTATGTGCCAAAGCTTGGGTATCAATATGTGCAGTTGCAGCTTTCATCCAATATCCTAAATAATTTTTAAGGCTTACTCTTCATCAAAGGCAGGACCAGCATAGTTATCAAAGCGAGAGAACTGGCCTTGGAACGTTAAACGCACAGTACCAATTGGACCATTACGTTGTTTACCTAAGATGATTTCAGCGATCCCTTTGAGGGCACTGTCTTCGTGATAAACCTCATCACGGTATATAAACATGATTAAGTCAGCATCCTGCTCGATGGCGCCAGATTCACGCAAATCAGAGTTTACAGGACGCTTATCTGCCCGTTGCTCTAACGAACGGTTAAGCTGAGAGAGGGCAACAACAGGCACATTTAATTCTTTCGCTAATGCTTTAAGCGAGCGTGAAATTTCGGCAATTTCTAACGTACGGTTTTCTTGTAGTCCTGGCACACGCATCAACTGAAGGTAGTCGATCATGATCATACTAAGACCACCATTATCACGCGCAATACGACGCGCACGTGAACGTACTTCTGTCGGTGTTAAGCCGGAACTATCATCAATGAACATATTCTTCTTTTGCATCAGAATACCCATTGTTGATGATATACGCGCCCAATCTTCATCGTCCAATTGTCCGGTACGGATTTTAGTTTGGTCAACGCGAGATAATGATGCCAACATACGCATCATGATCTGTTCGGCAGGCATCTCTAGTGAGAAAATCAACACCGGTTTTTCTTGATCCATGGCGGCGTTTTCACATAAGTTCATCGCAAAGGTGGTTTTACCCATCGATGGACGCGCAGCAACAATAATCAAATCAGACCCCTGCAAACCCGCGGTCTTCTTATTTAAATCAGTAAAGCCGGTTGATACACCTGTTACACCATCTTGTGGTGATTGGTATAGCAACTCGATACGTTCAAGCGTACGCTCTAAAATAGTATCGACGTTTTGCGGGCCTTCTTTATCATTAGTACGTTGTTCGGCAATCGCAAAAACTTTACTTTCGGCCATATCCAGCAAATCTTCACTGGTACGCCCTTGAGGATCATAACCCGCATCGGCTATTTCGTTAGCCACGCCAATCATGTCACGGATCAAGGCTCGCTCACGAACAATATCAGCATACGCTAAAATATTTGCGGCAGAAGGGGTGTTTTTAGCCAATTCAGCAAGGTAAGCAAAACCGCCTACATCATCAAGTTTATCCGAACGCTCAAGATGTTCAGACAGCGTGATCAAATCAAGTGGCTGTCCACCTTCCAATAAGGCTGCGGTTGCCTCAAAAATAATCCGATGAGGACGGCTGTAAAAGTCTTTAGCAACCACTTTTTCAGCAACAGTATCCCAACGCTCATTATCCAACATCAAGCCGCCTAGCACTGATTGCTCAGCTTCAAGCGAATGGGGTGGCATTTTAAGGGCGTCCATTTGATTATCTTTTAATTGTTTCGATTTACGATTATCTGTCATAACAACTGTGCATTTACCAAAACCAAGAACGGAGCTCGACAGTATAACCTATCCCCTCCGTCTGCGTAGCTATAAACGATTATGATTGATCACTTCCCAGTCTAACAATTATCCTCCTTTTTAGTTTTACGAAAAGTATGACGACGATTCCTAACCAAAAGCTGACAAATTTACGCTAGAATGCGGCATCAATATTCTGATATTCAAACTACCCTGCCAGCGGAGGACTTTTGGCAAGATATATACTCACATTACTTTTGCTTGCCACTACCGCAGCTAATGCCAGTGAAGAATCAACGCCTAAAGCACCGAATGAACCATCGCCGCTAACCAGTACTATCGGCTTAGGTTATCAATCTCTTTCTGGCAACTCTGACTCCCAAACATTAAATGGTAATGTTGCGCTAACTTACACCAAAGGCCGCTATCAAACTAACGGTGATGCCAAGTTCATTATGGCAAAAAAAGACGGTGAAGAAGACAAACGTAAGATGTCAGTGAGCTTAAAGTCAAAACGGATGATTCGTGATGGCTACTATTTTTATGGTAATGGTAGTTATATAGATGACCGCTATGGGCCTTATTACGCAGACTCGATATTTTCAACCGGTATCGGTTATCGATTATTTAGTTATGAGACCTTTCAAACTTTAGTGGATATAGGTCCCGGCTTTCGTCACCAAGATCCAAATCTTGATGAAATTAAAAGCGACAGTATTGTTAAACAAGAAGTCGTTAATGAAATGGTACTGCAAAGCACTATCGATATTCAGTGGAAGCCATTAAAAACGCTTACACTCAGTGCGAAATTTAACGTCATTTCAGGGCGTAGTAACACCACTTTAGAAAGCACGTTAAATGCCACTAATGCGATCACTGATAATATCGCCTTAAACTTAGGCTACACGCAAACGTCTTATTCTTGGGTACCTGAAGGCATGCAAAATTCCGATAGCACCACTACAGTGTCATTGATTTACACACTGTAAAACATCAAAAGCTAAACGACAGACATAAAAAAACCAGCCCGAAGGCTGGTTTTTTACTATTAAAGCTAAAAGCGATTACTCTGCAGCAACAACGTTTAGTTTAACAGTTGCGAATACGTCTGAGCTTAGCTGAACGCTAACTTCAAATTCGCCAGTCGTACGTAGTGCACCTTCAGGTAGACGTACTTCACTCTTAACAAGTGCAACGCCAGCTGCAGAAACTGCATCAGCGATGTCACGAGTACCGATTGAGCCGAATAGTTTACCTTCGTCACCAGCTTTAGATGCAATAACTACACCTTCAAGTACGTTAAGTGCTTCAGCACGTGCTTGAGCAGCAGCGTGTTGCTCAGCAACTTTAGCTTCTAGCTCTGCACGACGTGCGTCGAACATTTCAACGTTCGCTTTAGTCGCCATAACTGCCTTAGCTTGTGGGATAAGGAAGTTACGAGCATAGCCCGCTTTAACGTTAACCTGGTCGCCAAGGCCACCTAGGTTAGCGATTTTATCAAGTAGAATAACTTGCATTATCTTGTCCTCTATAAAGTTCTAAAAACGACTGCCGCTTACAGATGCTTATCTGTGTACGGTAGAAGTGCTAGGTAACGAGAACGCTTGATAGCGCGAGCTAGCTGACGCTGGTATTTAGCGCGAGTACCAGTGATACGGCTAGGTACAATCTTACCAGCTTCAGTGATGTAGTTTTTTAGAGTTGCTACGTCTTTGTAGTCAATCTCTTGTACGCCTTCTGCTGTAAAACGGCAGAATTTACGACGACGGAAGAAACGAGCCATGGGCTATCTCCTGATCTAAATTAAGTCAATGTGATCGGCATGCAAAACTAATTTCCCGATACCATTACGGCCGGTTTGGTAAGAGATAAATCCCTCCACCTTAATATTGCTTCCGACAACTAAATCTTGAGTGAGTACTTGTTGACCTTTACCACTGATTACCACGTTAATATAACAATATATTTGACGTGGTAAATCAGCTTCCCGCTGCACAGAGCGATGCTCAAGCACAAAGTGACAATGAGGTATGCCTGCCGGGGATTGGCTTCGTTTGGGATGCTTGGCAATAGTGCCAGTCAACACCAGACGATTAGTCATTAAGACAAATTACTCAGCAGCTGCTTCGCCTTCAGATTGTGCTTCAGCACGATCTTCACGCTTAGTAAAACGCTCTTCTTTAGCCTTCATCATAGGAGATGGCTCAGTAACAGCGTGTTTAGTACGCATGATCATGTTACGGATCACTGCGTCGTTGAAGCGGAAGTTTGACTCAAGCTCGTCAACAACATCTTGCTTAGCTTCTACGTTCATAAGAACGTAATGTGCTTTGTGCAATTTGTTAATTGGGTAAGCCATTTGACGGCGGCCCCAATCTTCTAGACGGTGAATTTGACCACCAGAATCTTTGATAGCAGCAGTGTAACGCTCGATCATGCCAGCAACTTGCTCGCTTTGATCAGGGTGCACCATGAATACGATTTCGTAATGACGCATAGGTTGCTCCTTACGGATTATTCAGCTTCCCTTGTCGGCTCGGTTATCCTGGGGAAGCAAGGAACTAAAAAAAAGAACCGAGAATTTGGATGACGGATAGTACAGAGAATGATCAATCTAGGCAAGCTTATTTTATCACCACTCGCCGTTTTTCAATGAAATGAACCCTAACCTCAGCAGATCACGTCTATTGCTTAGTAACAGCCTTGTTTAATGCTCATTTTTCATACCAATCCATAATAAAAAACCCATCCAGTAAGTGCTGAATGGGTTTAAATAATTATGCAGTTATTCGCGCTTAATCACGCATTATCCGCGTTGACGTACAGCTTCAAATAAACAGATACCAGTCGCTACAGATACGTTCAAACTCGATACTGATCCCGCCATTGGAATCTTAATCAAATCATCACAGGTTTCACGCGTTAAACGACGCATACCTTCACCTTCAGCGCCCATCACAATCGCCAATGGCCCAGTGAGTTTACTGTGGTAAATATCATGAGTTGCTTCACCTGCTGTACCCACAATCCATACGCCTTTATCTTGTAGCGCACGCATAGTACGAGCAAGGTTAGTGACACGCACTAACGGCATAATTTCAGCCGCACCACAAGCCACTTTACTTGCGGTCGCATTTAACTGTGCCGAGCGATCTTTGGGCACAATCACAGCCACAGCACCAGCAGCATCAGCGTTACGCAAACACGCACCAAGGTTATGAGGATCTGTCACACCATCTAAAATCAGCAGCAACGGATTTTCTTTGGTTGCTAATAAGTCTTCAAGGTTGTTTTCGTTATATTGCTTACCCGGACGTACACGCGCAATAATACCTTGATGAGAAGCACCATCAACTTTGTCGTCTAATGCTTTACGGCCCGCCTCTTGAATCGTAATACCTAAGTCTTGCAACTCAGTAATTAGCGGCAGTAAACGATCATCTTCACGTCCTTTAAGTACGAATACTTCAATAAAACGTACCGGATCAGATGCAAGCACGGCTTTAACGGCATGGATGCCAAAAATCATATCATTACTCATGGATTAACTCTTCTTTGCTGCACGTTCAGATTTACCCGCACGTTGCTTTTTCTTCTTGCGAACTTTGGGTTTCTTTTTTGGATCAGTCAGCGGCTTTTCATCCGTTAACTTACGTGGTTTTTTATTTCTTGGCTTTTTCTTTTTAGCATCTTTAGCATCAGCAGCTGGAATCGCGCCTTCTTTTAACTTTTTGCGTACAGAAGAGCGCTCACGTTTATTTTTAGAACGTGATTCATCGGCTACCGCTTCGCCATTTTCAACTTTAAATGCAGGCATTCCCTGACGTTTAAGGCCTTCAGCTTTGCGCATACGTTGCTTTTTCTCACGCCCTTTGGCAGTTTTACCCGCACCACGTTGTTTACGCTCAGCGCCAACAATATCAAAATCTAATTGACGATCATTTAAGTTAATAGCCGCCACTTTGACCTGAACCGTATCACCTAAACGATAAATAACGCCTGAGCTATCGCCTACTAAACGTTGACCCACAGGATCAAACTGGTAGTAGTCGTTAGCTAGGTTTGAGATATGCACTAAGCCATCAATGTTAAGTTCATTAAGACGGACAAAGAAACCAAAACCAGTAACGTTAGCAATCACACCTTCAAACTCATCGCCAAGATGATCTTGCATGTACTCACACTTGAGCCAATCAGACACATCACGAGTAGCGTCATCAGCACGACGTTCAGTGGTAGAACACTGCTCACCAATCACATCAATTTCATCAAATGAATAATGATGACCACCGGTTGGCGTATCGTTCTTAGTATTGCCGGCTTGCTTAGCAATTAAGAATTTAATGGCGCGGTGCAAGGTTAAGTCAGGATAACGACGAATTGGCGACGTAAAGTGAGCATATTGGCTTAGGGCTAAACCAAAGTGACCAATATTATCTGCTTGATAGATCGCTTGTTTCATAGAGCGTAATAGCATGGTTTGAATTAATTCACGATCATTACGATCTTGAATTAAATTCGCTAATGCTGCGTAATCTTTCGGGCTTGGCTCTAAACCACCGCCTAACTCTAGGCTTAGCTCGCCCAAGAAATCACGGAAACCTTGTAAACGTTCTTCACCTGGAGTGTCGTGAACACGGTATAACGCAGGCTCTTTGGCACTTTCAACAAATTGTGCTGAAGCGATATTGGCTAAAATCATACATTCTTCGATGATTTTATGTGCTTCATTACGCACTAGCGGTACGATGTTCTCGATCTTACGATCAGCATTGAAGACAAACTTAGTTTCAACGGTTTCAAATTCAATCGCACCACGCGCTTCACGCGCCACTTTCAGCGCTTTAAACATGCTGTAAAGTTCTTCAAGATGCGGTACTAAAGGCGCGTAACGTTGACGTAATTCTTCGTCACCTTCCAGCATGTTACTTACTTTAGTGTAAGTTAAACGCGCATGTGAATTCATTACCGCTTCATAGTGCTTATAACCCGTCAGCTTACCGCTCTCAGAAACGGTCATTTCACACACCATACACAAGCGATCGACTTGCGGGTTCAGTGAACAGAGACCATTTGAAAGCACTTCAGGTAGCATTGGAATAACTTGGGCTGGAAAGTAAACCGAGTTACCACGTTTTAGGGCTTCGTTATCCAATGCTGATTTAGAACGCACGTAATAACTAACATCGGCAATCGCGACCCATAAACGCCAGCCACCATCAGGATTACGCTGACAATGAACCGCATCATCAAAGTCACGTGCATCTTCACCATCAATAGTTACCAAGGGTAATTGACGTAAATCGACACGGCCAAGCTTCGCTTCTTCTGGCACTTCTTCAGTCAAGTGCTTAATTTGATTGTCGACTTCTGATGGCCACACATGGGGAATATCATGAGTACGCAGGGCGATTTCGATCTCCATACCCGGTGCCATGTTTTCACCCAGTACTTCAACAATACGGCCGACCGCATTATGTTGGCGAGTGGCACGCTGATTAATCTCAACCACCACGACATTACCCATACGGGCACCTTGGCGAACGTCTTGTGGAATAATGATATCTTGCGCAATACGAGAATCATCAGGTACGACATAGCCCATGCCATCTTCAAGGAAGAAACGGCCTACAATTTGAGTCGTTGACTCAGCTAATACACGCACTACACGGCCTTCACGACGGCCACGTTTATCTTCGCCTTCGGCTTGTGCCAAAATGTAGTCACCATGGATCACACTGCGCATTTGGTGAGCGGGTAATAATAAATCAGTATCTTTACTGAAAGTACCTTCTGGACGTAAGAAGCCAAAACCATCACGGTGGCCAATAACGTACCCTTTAATTAAATCTAAACGTTCAGGCAATGCATAGCACTGACGGCGCGTAAAAATTAATTGGCCATCACGTTCCATCGCACGTAAGCGACGACGTAGGCCTTCATAGTGATCATCACCTTCAAGTTTTAACGCAGTAAATAACTGGTCGCGACTAACGGGTGTACTAAAACCACGAATTACATCAAGTAGTAATTCACGGCTTGGAATAGGATTTTCGTAATTAGATGCTTCGCGTTCGCGAAAAGGATCAACCGGTAAATCGGTAGTACCTTTAGACATAAACAGTTCCTGTTGGCCAGCCATACTTTAAGTATACCCAGCTCTTAGGTGAACAGATGGGAACAGGCAATAAATACCTATTCCACTTAAATAATAGAGAGTAGTGTGATGCTAGACCATTATCGTTGGATGATCTTAGTGTTCTGCAGGCAATCCCAATAAGACACGCAATGGTGGATTATTATCTACCAAAGTCAATAATGTGTACTTATCTAGCTCATTTAAAAAAGCATTACGCGCATCAGCAAGGATCCCCTTTAACTGACATGCCGGAGTAATATTACAAAAATCAGGCGCACAATTGACGATTTGTAACGGTTCTATCGCCCTTACTACATGCCCTAATACAATATTTCCCGCAGGCATTCCTAATCGAATACCACCATTTTTTCCGCGTACGGTTTCTACATAACCTAATTGGCCCAATTTATTAATAATTTTGACCATGTGGTTGCGCGACACGCCATAGGTGTCGGTTACTTTTGTGATACTTGTTAACTCACCTTCAGGCAAGTTGGCAAGGTATATCAAGGCTCGTAGGCCATAATCGGTAAAACTGGTTAACTGCACATTCACTCCTCCTGTTGCTATTTTAATCTTGTTCTTGACTAAAAGATACAGATCAGATACAACTTATAACATATATTATAAATACAACTTACAAAAGAGAAAGTCATGCTCACTCAAAAAACCATTGATATCGTAAAATCGACCGCACCTGTGATTGCCGCTGCAGGCCCTGCCGTTACTCAACATTTTTATCAGCGTATGTTTCAACATAACCCTGAACTTAAAGATATTTTTAATATGAGCCATCAACAAGGCCCAGATAAAAACACTCCATCAAGCCAACAGCAAGCATTATTTAACGCTATCTGTGCTTATGCTAATAATATTGATAACTTAGCAGTACTCTTACCTGCCGTCGAAAAAATAGCTCAAAAACATACCAGTTTTTTAATTACAGCCGATCAATATCAGATTGTAGGTCATCATCTATTAGCCACTATTGATGAATTATTAGCCCCCGGCCAAGAAGTATTAGACGCATGGGGAGAGGCTTACGGGATATTAGCTAATGTCTTTATTAATCGTGAACAAGAAATCTATCAAGAAAGCGATGATAAAGTCGGTGGCTGGCGTGGCACGCGTGAATTTGTGGTAACAAGTAAGCAGCCTAACAGTGAATTAATCACCAGCTTTACTTTTACACCGACAGATGGCGGTCAAGTTGCGACTTACAAACCAGGGCAATATCTTGGCATTTATATCAATGCACAAGAATTAGCGAACCAAGAAATTCGTCAATACAGCTTATCGTCAGCACCTAATAGCAATCATTACCGTATTTCTGTAAAACGCGAAACCCAAGGTACGGTATCAAACTACCTTCACGATAAAATTAATGTTGGCGATAAGATCAAACTAGTAGCTCCTGCTGGTGATTTTTTCTTGGATGTTAATCCACAAACCCCCGTAACGTTAATTTCAGCGGGTGTGGGTTTAACGCCAATGCTCGCCATGCTTGAAACACTGACCCAACATCAAGCGCCAGTGAATTGGTTACACGCAACAGAAAATGGTCAGCAACACGCTTATAAAGATCATGTAAAAACACTGGCAAATCAACATTCGCATATTTCAGCATTAACATGGTACAACGCGCCAACGAGTGGCGATCGTCAAGTAGAAGATTATGATTACCAAGGCTTGATCGAGCTTGATAAAATTGCTACTCAAATTTCAGATCCTGAAATGCATTTTTATTGCTGTGGTCCAGTTGGCTTTATGCAATTTATCGCTAAACAGTTAATTGAACTGGGTGTAACTAGCGATCGCATTCACTATGAATGTTTTGGGCCGCATAAAGTACTGTAATATTTTTAATTACCGTCCGCATAATTACAGCGCCTCAATTAAAAACAGCACCTAATAAGGTGCTGTTTTTATTGAAATCTATACCCATAACTACCAAAAAGATGAACGTCGTTTAGCGCGCGCAATAATATTAGCTGGCATCTTTTGTTCTAGTTGGTGCCGTAATCGGCGTAATTGTTGGTGCTGGTATTTATCGGTGGTCACAGTTTGATATAACCATCGGTACGCATCTTCAAAATCTAACGGGCTGCCATTATCAGCAATCAATAATTGGGCTAATTGAATGCGAGCACGAATATTCCCAAGAGCAGCAGCCTCTCGTAAATAAGGAATAGCGCGCTGTTTATCTTGTTGCAAAATAACACCTTGAGCGTAATAACGCCCTAATTGTTCTAACGCAACAGGCACACCTTGTTGAGCAGCAGCACGCATATAATACACACCTTGTTCAACATCTTTTGGCACACACACGCCCCACGCTAACATATCGCCGTAAAGAAATTGATAGGTCGGTGATTCCGTTTTTTCCGCACGGGCTTGAATGTCTTGTACTAACTGACAATCATCAGCTTTTACTTGGCGCAAATGCTGGTTTGTCGTAAACCACACGCTAAGTTGATCTTCAGTGTAAATAGGCACCGCCTCTCCCACAACAGCAAGGGCATAAGCGGGGGTTGCTAGCCCAAGAGCAACGGTCATCAGTAAGTGTTTCATTTACATTCCTCGCACGTCGAATAGTTCTCTATCGGCAAGGTAAAACGAAACTTTAATCATGGCTGATGTCACCTAACACCAAATTTTAGCTATAAAAAAACCAGCTCGAAAGCTGGTTTTTTTGCTTAAAGTTATCGCCAGTGATTATTCACCGTATGGATGTACTTTAACGATCGTTTCGTTACGATCAGGGCCAGTTGAAATAATATCAATTGGCACACCTGTTAGCTCTTCAATACGTGCGATGTAATCAAGTGCAGCTTGTGGAAGCGCATCCAGTGTCTTAGCACCAAATGTTGTTTCGCTCCAACCAGGCATTGTTTCGTAGATTAGCTCTAGATCTTCGTACGCATCAGCCGCCATTGGAGAAACTTCTAGAAGTTCGCCAGACTTAGTTTTGTAACCAGTACAGATTTTCAGCTCTTCTAGACCATCTAGTACGTCTAATTTAGTTAGACAGAAACCAGAGATAGAGTTGATTTGTACCGCACGACGCATAGCGACAGCATCGAACCAACCAGTACGACGTAGGCGACCTGTTGTTGCACCAAACTCATGGCCAACAGTACCTAGGTGTTTACCGATAGGATCTTGCTTTTCTAGACCATCATATAGTTCAGTCGGGAAAGGACCTGCACCAACACGTGTACAGTATGCTTTCGCGATACCTAGGATGTAACCTAAGTGACGAGGACCAAAACCAGAACCGGCAGCAACACCACCAGCCGTTGTGTTAGAAGAGGTTACGTATGGGTAAGTACCGTGATCGATATCAAGCAGTGTACCTTGTGCACCTTCAAACATGATCTTGTCGCCACGTAGACGCGCATCATCAAGTTCTTTCGTTACATCGATAACCATTGATGTTAATAGATCAGCTTGAGAAAGTACTTTTTCTAGTACTTCTTCGTAGCTTACAGGTTCAGCGTGGTAGTAGTTCTCAAGCTGGAAGTTATGGTATGCCATTACTTCTTTTAGCTTTTCAGCAAAAGCCGCTTTATCGAATAAATCACCAACGCGAAGACCGCGACGAGCAACTTTATCTTCATAAGCAGGACCGATACCACGACCTGTTGTACCAATTGCTTTTTTACCACGAGCCGCTTCGCGGGCTTGGTCAAGAGCAATATGGTAAGGAAGAATTAGTGGACAAGCTTCTGATAGGAACAGACGCTCACGAACAGGAATACCACGTGCTTCTAGTGGACCCATCTCATTCATTAGTGCATCAGGAGAAAGTACAACACCATTACCGATGATGCATTTAACATTGTCACGTAGGATACCTGATGGGATCAGGTGAAGAACAGTTTTCTCACCATCAATAACTAGGGTGTGACCGGCGTTGTGTCCGCCTTGGTAGCGAACTACATATTTTGCATCTTCGGTCAGCAGGTCAACAATCTTACCTTTACCTTCGTCACCCCATTGGGTGCCAAGAACGACTACATTATTTGCCATCTTTCTTCATCTATCGTAGTTAAAAAAGGATTCTAGCACCTTAACCGCCCGCTTGCAGTCATTTTTGGCTTAATACATTTCATCTTTGATAAGCTTTATCTGTTTTTTATGGCTATTTTTCTACATTCTCAAATACATCATATACGCAATAACACTGCCAGCCACCACCAAACATCCACCTATGCGACGCAATGTATTATCGTCTTGTTGGCTTAATTGACTGACCATATTCCGCCATCCGTGAGGGGAAAATAATGGCCCTAACCCTTCAACAACTAACACTAAACCAATAGCTAACAAAACGGTATTCATCATATATTTCATCCAAAAAAAAAGACAAGGCGAAGGCCTTGTCTTTTATTATAACGATTGCGCTGTTATGAAAGCGAGCTTACTTTGCTGATAGCTCTGAATGGTTCATGTATTTAAAGAACTCATTATTCGGATCAACAACAAGAATGTCGTTTTTCGAATTAAAGCTATTTTCATACGCCTTCAAAGAACGCCAGAAGCTGTAAAACTCAGGATCTTGATTATATGCTTTCGCATAAATCTCAGCCGCTTGTGCATCTGCGTCACCGCGTACAACTTGTGCTTTACGCTTTGCGTCAGCCAAAACTGTTGCCACTTCAAGTTCTGAACGAGCACGAAGCTCTTCAGCACGTTGACGGCCTTGAGAACGGTAGCTACGTGCCACTGACTCGCGCTCAGCACGCATACGACGATAGATAGACTCACTGATTTCATCAGGTAAGTTGATTTTCTTAATACGGAAATCAACTACTTCAATACCTAAATCTTTCGCACTTTCGCGCGTTTCTTCAAGTACATCAGCCATAATTTGATCACGTTGTCCTTCAACTTTCTTCACCGGTACCACACCTTCAATTACCGCTAGAGCAGCTTTAGCCGCTTTCGTTTGGGCAATATCAGACGGTGTCGCTGGTGTTGAAATGCTGTCTTCTCCAGATACAATTTGCTTGATCTCTTTCGCACCAATTTCGGCACGTAAGCTATCAACAACTTTACGCTTCAACAGTGATTCTGCAGTTGATGTGTTACCACCACCTGTTGCTAAGTAATATTTACCGAAATCTTTAATACGCCACTTTACGTAAGTATCAATGATAACGTCTTTTTTCTCAGCAGTTAAGAAACGGTCAGCTTGGTCGTCCATGGTTTGAATTCGTGCATCAAGATCGTGCACACGGTCAAATACAGGGACTTTAAAGTGCAAACCAGGTTCGTAAATACGTGCAATTTCGGTATTGTTATCTTTAAGAATACGACCGAAACGCACCACGATACCGCGCTCACCCTCTTTCACGACAAACATAGACATCAATAATAGTGCAATAAAAATCACAACTACTGGGATGATTAACTTACGCATAATTAATATCTCCCTTGACGGCCAGTATCAGCGCGTGGTGTTGGAGCGACTGGTGTCGGTGTTTCCACTTTTTCCAATTCAATACCACTTAATCGGCTAGAATCTGCCGGCTTTTTCGCTTGGTTATTTGATTGATTCATTAATTTCTCTAGCGGTAAATACATCACGTTATTACCACCAGACTTAGTATCAATTAACACCTTGCTGGTATTGCTGTAAACACGTTCCATCGTATCAAGATACATACGTTCACGGGTTACTTTCTTAGCCGCTTCATATTGAGGCAACAGCTTATCAAACTGTGCAACATCACCTAAAGCACCATTAATAACACGCTCAGAATAACCTTCTGCTTCATTCTTCAGACGCTCAGCACGACCGGTTGCTTTTGGCAAAATGTCGTTACTATAAGCTTCTGCTTCACGAACATAACGTTCTTCATCTTCACGTGCCGCAATAGCATCATCAAAGGCATCTTTTACAGCCTCTGGTGGACGCGCACTTTGGAAGTTAACGTCCACAACACGGATACCCATGTCATATTTTGCAATAATTTTATTGATTGCAGCTTGAGTATTCGCACGAATAGTCTGACGGCCTGTTGTTAACGCTTGATCCATGGTTGAATCACCGATAACCGCACGCAGTGCAGAATCTGTTGCTTGACGCAAACTATCATCAGCATTGGTCACACTGAATAAATACTTCTCAGCGTTATCAACACGGTATTGAACATCCATCTCAACTTTCAGTACGTTTTCGTCTTTGGTTAGCATTAAGCCAGAAGCTCGTAGCGAACGAATTGCTTGTACGTTAACTGGGATGACTTCATCAATAAAAGTCGGCTTCCAGTTCAAACCAGGCTTGACGATTTGATCAAACTTACCAAAGCGCAGCACAACACCTTGCTCTGCTTCACTTACGGTGTAAAAGCCTGAAAATCCCCATACAGCCACAGCTAAAACTGCAACAGCACCCAAACCTACAGCGCTACCGCTGCCTGTTGGTCCTTTTTTACTACCAAACACACCACCAACCTTACGACTCAGTTTTGAGAAAACTTCATCCAGATCAGGTGGTCCTTGTTCACGTCCACCATGATTTTTATTACCCCAAGGGTCTTTATCATCACGGCCGCCGTTGTTACCAGGCTCATTCCACGCCATTATAGAACTCCATCAATGTGATATGACGACAGTTTTTATTACTCAGCAATCCATTAAGCAACGATGTAGTCATCTAACGAAGTACTTTCTCTTTTTTGTAACCGCGACCATTCTGCCATCGGTAAGCGAATATCAATCATTAAACAGCCATCTGATTCATACTCTTCTTGCACAATACATCCCATCTGATAAAACTTGCTGCGTAACCGTCCAATCATTTCAGGCGGTAGACGCAAGCTGTGTTTTATCATCGTTCCTGCAAGGCGTTCTGTTAAGGCTTGGAATAACAAGTCAATGCCTTGCCCTTCCATGGCTGATACCCAAACTCGTCGAGGTAAACCCTCTTCGTCACGCTCAATTCGTGGTTGTGCATTATCCAAGTTATCAATTTTATTCATAACCTGTAAAACAGGAACATCGCCGGCATCGATTTCATCAAGAACGGTATCTACCGCCTCAATGTTTTCACGAAAGCGATCATCACTGGCATCAACCACATGAAGCAATAGATCTGCTTCTTGTGTTTCTTTTAATGTTGCTTTAAACGCAGCCACTAAATCGTGGGGTAAATGACGAATAAAACCAACAGTATCTGCAAGTATCGCTGCACCGACATCTGCAACTTCAATCTTACGTAATGTTGGATCTAAGGTAGCAAACAGCTGATCGGCTGCATATACCCCAGCATCGGTAATACGATTGAATAATGTTGATTTACCCGCATTGGTATACCCAACTAATGACACCGTTGGGATTTCTGCTCTGTTTCGCGCTCGACGCCCCTGATCACGTTGTTTAGCGACTTTATCTAAACGACGCAAAATAGTTTTAATACGTTCACGTAATAAACGTCGATCGGTTTCTAACTGAGTTTCACCTGGCCCGCGAAGACCAATACCACCTTTTTGTCGCTCAAGGTGAGTCCAACCACGAATTAATCGGGTTGATAGATGACGTAATTGTGCTAATTCAACTTGCAATTTACCCTCATGGGTACGTGCTCGTTGAGCGAAGATATCGAGAATTAACCCGGTACGATCAATCACGCGACATTGACAAAGCTGCTCTAAGTTTCGTTCTTGTGCAGGTGACAATGCATGATTGAAAATAATAATATCTGCATCAACAGCGCTTACGGCATCAGCTATTTCTTGTGCTTTACCTTCACCGACATAATATTTAGGAAGTGGTGTTTTACGACTGCCCGTAACCACGTGCAGCGCATTAACACCAGCGGAAGATACTAGCATTTCAAATTCGCTAAGATCTTCCCATTCCTCATCTTGAGTGAAGTTAATATGAACAAGAATAGCCTGCTCACCAGCTTCATAACGGTCAAACAAGTAATCAGCTCCTTATTTGAAAATAATTTTACTCTTCTGTTTTTTCTGGACGATCACTTCCTGCTGGACGATCACCCGTCTGATGATGATTCACCGGACGAGCGGGTACAACAGTTGAAATAGCATACTTATAAACCATCTGGTTGACGGTGTTTTTAAGTAGAATGACAAATTGATCAAATGATTCAATTTGGCCTTGTAGTTTGATACCGTTTACCAGGTAAAT
Organism: Photobacterium sp. NCIMB 13483; assembly: GCF_003025475.1. Classification (NCBI taxonomy): domain Bacteria; kingdom Pseudomonadati; phylum Pseudomonadota; class Gammaproteobacteria; order Vibrionales; family Vibrionaceae; genus Photobacterium; species Photobacterium sp. NCIMB 13483. Next base: position 8,299 of record NZ_PYLV01000028.1, on the reverse strand, counting down.
AGAGACCGGGATTCTTTCACGACGCAGCGCATTCAAAAACGGGTCTTGCAGAGATTGCCCCTTAGCCATTATTTCTTTTCCTTATTTGTTTGTAGTTGTATTAGCAACGAACAAAAACTAAAAATACGCAAAGCAGTTCAGAGTATACACGTTAATTAAACATCACATCTAACTGAGTTTGTGACGGTTTGTAACGCGCTATCAACATCACTACTATCCAACCAAGTCAAATCTTTCCAGCCACGAAGCCAAGTGATTTGACGCTTTGCCAATTGACGAGTAGCACAGATACCACGGAAGACCGCTTCATCTATGTCATGTTTCCCGTCCAAATATTCCCACATCTGTCGATAACCAACGCAGCGAATAGAAGGAAGTTCAAGGTGAAGATCACCACGGTCATACAATGCCCGTACTTCCTGCTCAAACCCTGCTTCGATCATTTTTTTGAACCGAAGCTCAATACGATGATGCAGTACAGCCCTATCCGTGGGCGTAATTGCAAACTGGTGAACCTTGTAAGGTAACGATTCACCTTGAGTTTTCGTTAACTCAGTTAGTGTTTTACCTGAAATGCGAAACACTTCCAATGCACGAGACAATCGCTGTGGATCATTAGGATGGATCCTGGCACCTGCAACAGGATCAATTTGCACTAATTCATCATGCAGAGCTTGCCACCCTCGAGTCTCAGCATCACTTTCTATACCAGCGCGCACAGCATTATCTGCCGCTGGTAATGGTGACAAACCTTCCAATAATGCCTTGTAGTACAACATAGTACCACCGACCAACAAAGGAATCCGCCCCGCAGCCACTATATCAGCCATTTCTTTTAGTGCATCCGTACGAAAGTCTGCAGCAGAATAACTTTGCGCTGGATCACGAATATCGATTAAACGGTGCGGTGCTAGTGCCAATTCATGCGCATCTGGTTTCGCAGTGCCAATATCCATTCCTTTATAAATAAGGGCTGAATCAACACTTATCAACTCAACAGGTAACTGTTCTCGTAACCGAATCGCTAGATCAGTTTTACCTGACGCTGTCGGGCCCATTAAAAAAATTGCTTGTGGTTGTGGCTTAGTCATAACTTGTGGCTTAGTCATAAATTACTTAAATGCTTCTATCGCTGCTTGCATATCAACAGGGCGAACAAGTTGTGTATTAAATGTCATTAATTGATCTCCCCATAGCTGCTCTAATTCGGTAATTAACTGAATCGCTTGTGCTAAAGTGTAGTTTGTTACTGACATATAACATTGCTTAGCGAGCCAGAATAAAAGGTTATCCCATCCTTGAGCATCAGGATCATCACTCACGGCATGAAGATAGGTTAACAAATTTGGGATTAACTGTTGTAAGTTTTGTTGCCTTAGTGGCATACAAACTGACAGAATAATAATGCTATTGCGCCCTTTGGCTTTCAGTTGGATCCCTAATTGTTTAAGTAGTTGTCCATGCTGCTCTGCGCACTGCATTAATTCCGCCTCAACGGGCACCGCCAATGGAATTAATAATGGCTGAGGTTTTAAACCTTCCGTTTTTGCTAATTGCAACTGCCCAACATAACGTAAGTGCTCTGCAACCGATAATTTTAATAACATTATCTGATGGTGCTGGCTTAACAATAGAAATTGCTCATCAACAATTGCCAGCGCTTTTCCTAGTCCAACCTCGTTACCATGAGAACGCTTAGTCGGCTTTATTGCCATCGGTTGACTCGGTGCCCCCCATTCACGTCGCGGTTCAGCTATTCGAGTCGATGCTTCCGGTTCTGCACTTCGTGTCGATATTAACGGCGTAACGTCTGAATTATCCGGTGTTATCAACCGTTGATAAGCGTTAACTTCTGCCGCCGTTGGCCCTGGCTCACCATAATGACGAGAAGGGGAATGATCAGACGTACCTTGTTGGCGCTTAGCGGTGGTTGATGATGGTGATAATGTTGGACTACTCTTTTGACTATAGCTTTGTTGAGTATCTTTACTAACTGAATTTACTAATAAAGTTTTTTTAGGTGTAGAAATAGGTGTCACATTACCATCAAGATTGGTAGCCGATACTGAGGCTGTCGTCATTGATGGTTGAGTCGTCAACCAACTATCAGAGTCAGCTTTGTTGGGATAATCAGGCATCGCTGCAATGGTTTGAGATACGCGATCAATCGGAGCTGTAATCACTTCAGTATGTGCATGCGCACTGGCTCTTACTGGTGTCTGATACTGATAGACATCCTCAATATCTGCAGCTTGTTGTAATGCACTTTGCAGTGTTTGATAAATAAAATCATGTACTAAGCGTGCTTGATGGAAACGCACTTCATGTTTAGCTGGATGGACATTAACATCGACCTGATGTGGATCAACTTCAATATACAACACATAAGCGGCATATTGCTCCGAGCGTAAACTCGATTCATACGCTTGTCGAATAGCATGATTGATTAATTTATCTTTCATCATGCGGCCATTAACGTAGCAATATTGAATATCATTTTGGCTACGCGCGCCTTGCGGACTACAAACCCAACCCGATAATTTCAAATCGCCATGTGCTAATTCAACCACTAATGCATGTTGTAAAAAGGCAGGCCCACAAGCTACGGCCAAACGGCGTTCTTGTTGTAATGTATTATCCGCAATACGATACTGACGCACCAGTTTACCGTTATGACGCAATGTTATTGCAACATCAAAGCGGCTTAAAGCAATGCGTTTAATCAGTTCATCAATATGGGTGAATTCTGTTTTTTCTGTCCGTAAAAACTTACGCCGCGCTGGTGTATTAAAAAATAGATCTAACACTTCCAGTGTCGTACCAACGGGGTGAGCGGCTGGCTTTAATTGAACCTCCATATCACGACCTTCAGCATAGGCTGACCATGCTTCTGTTTGGTCTTCAGTACGGGAGGTTAAGGTGAGGCGTGAAACTGAACTGATACTCGCGAGTGCTTCACCACGAAACCCTAAGCTTACAATGGCTTCAAGATCATCAAGTGAGGCTATTTTTGACGTGGCATGGCGACTTAGGGCTAAGCCAAGTTCATCCTTAGCAATCCCTTTACCATTATCACGAATACGAATTAACCGGCTACCACCTTTTTCGATATCAATATCAATTCGAGTGGCACCGGCATCTATACTATTTTCAACAAGCTCTTTGACTACCGATGCGGGGCGTTCAACAACTTCACCCGCTGCAATCTGGTTAGCCAGCCGAGCGGGTAAAATCTGAATCGGCATAATTAACTTCTTGGAATGATTAGCGTCTGTCCTACAGCTAGTTTATCAGAACGTAGCTTATTCGCATCACGAATAGTTGCTACTGACACCCCATATTTAGCCGCAATCTTACTTAGAAACTCACCACGAGCAACACGGTGACGAACGGTTTTAGTCGCTGGTACCGCTATTTTTAACTTCTGACCTCGCATCACATTGTCAGATTTTAAATGATTAAGCTTACGAATGCTGCTCATTGTCGTACCGTAACGAGCTGCAATCTTACCTAAATACTCACCTCGACTTACTGTGTGCCAAATCACTCGTGTTGATGATGTATGTTTAACCACGGCTTTTGGTGCCGTTGTATTTCCTGTAGGGGCTGTCTTGATGCCACTACCTGGAATCAACAACATTTGACCAATATTCACTGAGTTTGATTTCAGATGATTCGCCGATCTAATGGCTGCCATCGATGAACCATATTTAGCCGCAATACCACTCAATGTTTGTCCCGATGTCACTTTATGCTTCATGCCACCGGCATTTAAACGCGAAGCAAATAAGGTACCTTCAGGTGGATGAGCCGTGAAGTATTGTAAAATACCTTTATAAACCGCATTTGCTAGTTGGTTTTGATGAGCATTTGACGTTAATTGACGTTCTTCTACTGGGTTAGTAATAAAGCCCGTCTCAACCAATAATGATGGAATATCAGGTGATTTTAATACGGCCAAACTTGCATATTGCGGTACAGTTTTATGTAAACGTGCAATATGACGTAAATTCGACAATACACGCTTAGCAACATCGTAGCCTTCTTTCTGCGAATAACTAAATTGCAGATCCAGCACCGCACGACCTAAATATTTATCTTTAGGATTACTGGATAACACATCACCACCACCCAGTAGCTCTGATTGTTTCTCACTTTGCTCTAACCAGCGACCGATCTCAGTATTAGCACGACGGGTGTTCAATACCCATACAGATGCACCACGAGGTTTAGGTGAACTAAAGCCATCGGCGTGAATAGAAACCAGTAGTAGCGCTTTATTTTTACGTGCGATCTCTGAACGTTTACTTAATCCTACATAATAGTCACCACGACGAGTCATGACTGCACGCATACCCGTTGTGGCATTAATTTTTGCCGCTAATTTTCGGGCAACGGCTAAGGTCACGTTTTTTTCGTATTTATGTGTTGGACCAATAGAACCAGGATCATCACCACCATGGCCGGCATCAACCGCGACCACAATATCAGCCGTACCAGATGGCAACTTGGCTAAGTTATTTTCAGTGGCTTTTTCTTCCGCTCGTTCTTCTTTATCCGCAGCACCTGCACCAGAACCATTAGGTAAATCCATTACCAAGCGATAGCCATAGCTACCATCAGGGGTTGGTGATAATGAGAAAATTGTAGGTTTAGTGGTACGCTTAAGCTCAAACACCAACCGTGTCGTGCCTTTTTCAGGCGCATTGCTGCTACGAACCGTGGTTAAGATTTCACTCTTAGCCACTGTTATTGGCAATTTTGTTTTTAGTGAAGTCTTGTTTAAGTCAATCACTAATCGTGATGGGTTTGATAGCATAAACTGCGAATAATCCGCTTTGCTTTGCATATCTAATACAACACGTGTTTCGTCAGGAGCTGGCCATACCCGCACTCCCTTTAGTTCATTTGCAAACGCGGTAGAACTAACTAATCCCACTCCCAAAATTAGAAGATTTGCATACGTCCGTAACGCCATTCTAATTAGCCTAATTTTAAGTGGTTGATTAACGTTGAACCATAATCCGTATTCGACGTCACTAATACTGTTCTTTGTTCGCCGTGATAGCGTAATTCCAACTCAAGGTCAGCATCAGGCAGCATTCCAATTCCTTTTTCTGGCCATTCCACTAAACAAATAGCATCTTTAGTAAAATAATCACGGATCCCCATAAATTCTAATTCTTCAGGATCAGCAAGACGATATAAGTCAAAGTGATAAACCTGCCAAGGAGCAAGATCATACGGTTCAACTAACGTATAAGTCGGACTTTTCACATTACCTTGATGGCCCATAGCACGAATAAAACCACGGCTAAATGTCGTTTTACCTGCACCTAAATCACCATGAAGGTATATTGTTGTTTGTTGCGTGCAGGCTTTAGCCAATTTAAGGCCAAAATCTACCGTTGCCTGCTCATCAGCAAGAGAAGTTTCAAATGTTTGCATTATATTTTATCTTGGATTGACTAATTGACGAATAAACGGAAAAAGATCAGTAGCCAGCATACCACGCTCGCTGCTTTGCGCACATAAATCTGCTGCTTTACGATAAATCAAAACCTCGATATATCGAGAGATATAGTGCACGAGATTATGATCTGCCTCGAAAAATGACTATTTTAATTTTACCGCAATAAAGTAACAGCATTCAATTTGTGTCATCCACATATTCAGCAGTGGTGCAGCTTTATACTCTGTCATTATTATCTCAGCTATTATTCCAGCCATTGACAACAGCATGTCAGCTTGTGACTGAGCTAACCATAGCAACTACGGAGTTATCCCTATCATTATTGCTACTAATGGCTATTCTAAAATAATAATGTGCTAGAATCCGTTCCCTGATTTTTACTGGCTATAAGACTGACGCTATGAGTATCGATTATCAACAACTCGCACTGCAAATTAAAATTTGGGGGCAAGAACTTGGCTTTCAGGCAGTCGGGATTTGTGATATCGATTTAACACAGCACGAAGCACAGCTACAGCGATGGCTTGATGCTGGTTACCATGGTGATATGGAGTGGATGGCGCGCCACGGAATGATGCGAGCTCGTCCTCAGGAATTACTGCCAGGAACAGTACGTGTCATCAGTGTTCGTATGAATTACTTACCACCACAAGCTGGGTTTGCTCAAACCTTAAAACAACCAACAAAAGCCTATATTAGTCGTTATTCGCTTGGGCGTGATTATCATAAATTAATTCGAAATCGCCTCAAACAATTAGGCCAACGTATTGAAAGTGTTGTGGGTGAATTTGGCTGTCGACCATTTGTTGATTCGGCTCCAGTATTGGAACGCCCACTTGCTGAAAAATCGGGATTAGGCTGGACAGGAAAACATTCTTTAATTCTTAACGATCATTCGGGCTCATGGTTCTTCTTAGGAGAACTATTAATTGATTTGCCGTTACCGGTTGATACTCCGACAACCAATCAATGTGGAAAATGTGTGGCTTGCATGACTAGTTGCCCAACAGGTGCCATTATTGAGGCTGGCGTCGTTGATGCACGACGTTGTATATCTTATCTCACCATTGAATTTGACGGTATTATTCCAGAGCAATATCGAGCAGCAATGGGCAATAGAATTTATGGTTGTGATGACTGCCAATTAGTTTGCCCTTTTAGCCGTAACGGTGAAATAACAACAGAAACGGACTATCACTGCCGTGATGTATTATTTCAGCAAGATCTCGTCACACTCTATCAATGGAATGAAGCAACGTTCTTAAAAAATACAGAAGGCTCAGCCATTCGCCGTATTGGTCATACTCAGTGGTTACGAAATATTACGATTGCGTTAGGCAATGCGCCTTATCAAACTGACATCATCGATGCATTGAACGCTCGTCAGGGTGAGCACCCGCTCGTCGATGTCCATATTGAATGGGCTTTAGAACAACAACATCAAAAACGCCAACAAATGGTTATTGATGTTCTACCTAATGCCACTAAGCGTTTAGTACGAATTATAGAAAAAGGCTTACCTCGAGACGCATAGCATTCTAGGTACTCTGGGTATATGTGGAAAACTTTTTAAATGACGTCAAAATAGGCAGTAAAAAGAAAGATTAAACACAGGGAGTGGATAACATAATCAAGATGGTTATCCCGCAAAAGGAAGGATTAAATGAACTGTGTGCAAATTGTAGATAAATGAAAAATTCAACATAAAAAACAAAGAGTTACCCTGTTAATTATTCTTACTGAATAAAGCGTATAATTTTACAAACATCACTATTCCTAAAGTTATTCACACCTACCTATCACATCTAATCAACCAACTTACCCACAGATATTCTTATGTGGATAACTCTGTTAATTTAACTGTGATCTAACGGTGCAATAAATTTAAAACACTTACTAAAATAATAACTTATCACATCTTCTGTTTTTGAAAAAACACAAGATAAACCACAATGTGTATGGCGGTAAGTACAATTTAATCAATGCTAAGAAAAGAGCGTTTGTCATATATGACAATATTGATATTACAAACATCTTTGCAAATAGCTAAGATGAAAAAAACAACCGTTAGGTTGCATAATCAATAGCAGATGATGTAATCGAAGCTGATTGCTTCTAAGTGGGCTTCGTAGATAAACTAGAAACACTTGAAGCAGTACACTGATGATATCGGTAATCGAATACCTCAGGAATACCACATTAAGACTAATACTTCACAGTAGTAGTTCATCGATAAGTCCGATGATAACTAAATTGGAGCGACACACGAGGTTCGAACTCGTGACCTCAACCTTGGCAAGGTTGCGCTCTACCAGCTGAGCTAGTGTCGCATCACATCTCTTTAAAAAGAGAATTGGTTGCGGGGGCCGGATTTGAACCAACGACCTTCGGGTTATGAGCCCGACGAGCTACCAAGCTGCTCCACCCCGCGTCCGATTTTTTCACCATTAAAGTTTGGTGACAACTATTTTTGTTTACCGCCTAAGCCATAAACAATAATTTGGAGCGACACACGAGGTTCCCGATCTTCAAGGAACTAGGCGTGACCTCAACCTTGGCAATATTGCGCACAACCAGCTGAACTAGTGTACATTGCAAAGATTTAAATTGGAGCGACACACGAGGTTCGAACTCGTGACCTCAACCTTGGCAAGGTTGCGCTCTACCAGCTGAGCTAGTGTCGCATCACATCTCTTTAAAAAGAGAATTGGTTGCGGGGGCCGGATTTGAACCAACGACCTTCGGGTTATGAGCCCGACGAGCTACCAAGCTGCTCCACCCCGCGTCCGATTTTTTCACCATTAAAGTTTGGTGACAACTATTTTT
>NZ_PYLV01000027.1:0-64653 GCF_003025475.1 Photobacterium sp. NCIMB 13483 | reverse complement strand
CTTGGCGACCATAGCGTTATGGACCCACCTGATCCCATGCCGAACTCAGTAGTGAAACGTAATAGCGCCGATGGTAGTGTGGGGTCTCCCCATGTGAGAGTAGGACATCGCCAGGCTTCAAATTTTAGAATTTGCACTTGCAGATTCATAACAGCTTTGTGTGCTGGTATGGCTCAGTTGGTAGAGCGCACCCTTGGTAAGGGTGAGGTCCCCAGTTCGACTCTGGGTACTAGCACCATTTATTTTTTTAGCAACCATAGCACAGCGGTACCACCTGATTCCATGCCGAACTCAGAAGTGAAACGTTGTAGCGCCGATGGTAGTGTGGGGTCTCCCCATGTGAGAGTAGGACATTGCTAAATACCTCTTTAAAACCCAGCCTTCGGCTGGTTTTTTTCATTTCTAGCCTATCAATATTTTTATTCCTCCTAATATTTTTCATTTATTTATTAAAATAACACTTTAGTATCGGTTGGAGTTGTTGAATTTTACTTGCACCAATATTGTTTTTTCTATAGTTTTAGTTAGATATCTAGACGGCTAAAGCTATTTTGGGGTAAGGAGAAAACCAAAGTGCCAATTAAAATACCGGATCGTTTACCTGCAACAGATATTTTAAGAAGTGAGAATATCTTTGTTATGACGGAAGCGCGTGCTGCCAGTCAGGGAATTCGACCACTGAAAGTGTTATTACTAAACTTGATGCCAAAGAAAATTGAGACTGAGACTCAGTTTTTACGCTTACTTTCTAATAGTCCATTACAAGTTGATGTTGAGTTATTACGGATTGATAACCGACCAACAAAAAATACTCCTCAAGAACATTTAGATACGTTCTATCGTCAATTTGAAATGGTGAAAGATCGTAATTTTGATGGTTTGATTGTGACGGGAGCACCACTAGGGTTAGTGCAGTTTGAAGATGTACTGTATTGGGAAGAAATTCAGCTGATTATGAATTGGGCTAAGGATCATGTGACCTCAACATTGTTTGTCTGCTGGGCTGCTCAAGCTGGATTGAAGTTGTTGTATGATTTACCCAAGCGTACACGTAAAGAAAAATTGTCTGGGGTTTATCATCATCGTATCCATGATTGCCACCACCCGGTGTTACGTGGCTTTGATGATACTTTTTTTGCCCCTCATTCTCGTTATGCTGATTTTTCAGCTGACTATTTAAATAAGCATACTGACTTAGATATTTTAGCGACATCTGATCAAGCAGGGGTTTATTTAGCTGCGACTAAAGATAAGCGTAATGTCTTTGTCACCGGTCACCCTGAATATGATGTTGACACATTACATCATGAATACGTTCGTGACAGTGAACAGGGAATGGAACCTCCGGTTCCTGTAAATTATTATCCTAATGATGATGTTAACTGCACGCCTGTTGCGAGTTGGCGTAGTCATGGTCATTTACTTTTTAGCAATTGGCTTAACTATTGTGTTTATCAACAGACACCTTATGATTTGGCGCACTTTTCAGAAGCCAGTTTTACTAAAGATTAATAAAAAGGCCAGCTTAATTAGCTGGCCTTTTTGTTATCTATGGGGGGATAGAAATTAATGTTTATTTTGGCTTTCCCATAGCTTGGCTTTTTCTATTAATGAGGTGATGGTTGAGCCTTGAATCAAAATAGAGAACACCACTACAGAGTAAGTCATGACTAGGATGATTTCTCTCACATCTATATCTTTTGCTGGAATAACAATAACACCTGCAGGTACAGCCATGGCCATCGCCAGTGCTAGACCACCTCGTAAACCACCCCATGTTAGAATTTTAACTGACATTGGATTGTATTGACGGTAATGGCTAAAGCCAATATAAGGCAGCTTTACACTTAAATAACGGCTTAGTAATACCAGTGGTACTGCAATTGTCATTAGAATCCAGTCTTCTTGGTGAAAGCTAAATTCAAGCATGGTCATACCAATAAGTAAGAATAATAGACCGTTTAGAAATTCATCAACTAATTCCCAAAAGTGATCAAGGTGTTCTTCACTTTCTTTTGAAAATCCAATATAGCGAGTCCAGTTACCGATCATTATGCCAGAGACAACCATGGCAAGTGGACCAGATACATGGATGATTTCGGCAAAAGCATAACCTGCCGTTGGTATACCGATAGTTAATAATAATTCCATTGAGTGGTCATTGGTCGAGCAGATAAGGTAATGGAAGATTAAACCTAGAATGAAACCATAAATAATGCCGCCAATTGCTTCTTGTATGAATAATTGGCTGACGCTTAAGACAGTTGGACTTTGATTGCCAAAGGCGATGGTAAATAGCGTCACAAAGATAACTAAACCAAACCCATCATTAAATAATGATTCACCTTCGATTTGGGTCGAAATTCGTCGAGGAGCATTCATTTTTTTAACGATAGCAAGTACAGCAATCGGATCGGTTGGTGAGATCAAAGAACCAAACAGTAAGCAGTAAATAAGATCGAGTTGGATCCCCAGTAACTGACAAATACCCCACAAACTAAAGCCAATAAAAAAGGTTGAAAATAGAGTAGAGCCTAATGCTAAAGTTGTGATTTCCCATTTTTGCTCTTTGAGGTGTGGCAATTTAATACCAAGCCCACCTGCAAAGAGCAAAAATCCTAAAATCCCTTTTAACAGAAAGTCTTCAAAGTTGATTTTTCCCATTTGGGTTGAAGCAATATCTTCAAGATGAAACCAGCCATTATGACCTGCAAAAATGATAAGTAGCGATAAGATAAGTGAACCAGCCGTAATGGCGATGGTGGTTTGCATCTTACCTATCTTACTGTTTATAAAAGCTATCAGCATGGCTGCTGCAGCTAGGAAGCAGAGGGTGTTGTAAACCGACATGCAAAACCTCTAGATTAAATTATTGAGTAGATTTAATTGTTTGTGATAGTAAAACCATCAGTTAGTAATGGCTACCGTTAATTAACTTATTTTGCCATTGTACATGTTTAGACGTCTAGATTCCTATTTGAATTGTGATAGGATGTTATCAAGCTGTAATGGATTATAAGGATATAATGTAGTGTTAAAAGACAAGGATGTACTGCATAAGCGACTTGAACAGCAGATTTTGATCATCGATGGCGGTATGGGCACCATGATTCAAAGTTATAAGCTTGACGAGCAAGATTACCGAGGCCAACGTTTTAATGATTGGCATGCGGATCTTAAAGGCAATAATGATCTATTGGTGTTAACCCAACCACAGCTAATTAAAGATATTCATCTGGAATATTTAGAGGCTGGCGCTGATATTTTAGAAACCAACACCTTTAACGCGACCACCATTGCGATGGCTGATTATGATATGGAAAGCTTTAGCGCCGAAATTAATTTTGCGGCGGCAACCCTTGCCCGTGAGGCGGCGGATGAGTGGACAGCACAAACGCCGAATAAACCCCGATTTGTGGCGGGTGTTTTAGGGCCAACGAACCGTACTTGTTCTATTTCCCCTGATGTCAATGATCCTGGTTTTCGTAATGTCACTTTTGATGAGTTGGTGATTGCCTATCGTGAATCGACCCACGCGTTAATCAAAGGTGGTGTTGATATTATTTTGATTGAAACTATTTTTGATACTTTGAATGCTAAAGCCTGTGCTTTTGCGGTCACTGGGGTTTTTGACGATCTTGGTTATGAGCTTCCGGTGATGATTTCAGGAACCATCACTGATGCCTCTGGACGTACGCTTTCAGGTCAAACTACTGAAGCTTTTTATAATTCTTTGCGCCATGTAAAGCCGATTTCCTTTGGCTTAAATTGCGCCCTCGGTCCTGATGAGTTACGTCAATATGTGGCTGAGTTATCCCGTATTTCAGAGTGTGCTGTTTCCGCTCATCCTAATGCAGGGTTGCCTAATGCGTTTGGTGAATATGATCTTGAAGCTGATGAAATGGCTGAGCATATTAAAGAGTGGGCTCAGCAAGGTTTTTTAAACTTGGTTGGCGGCTGCTGTGGTACGACACCGGAGCATATTCGGCAGATGTACCAAGTGACTAAAAATATTAAACCTCGCGTATTACCTGAGATTAAAATTGCCTGTCGGTTATCGGGATTAGAACCGCTGACCATTGAGGCTGAAAGTTTATTTGTTAACGTTGGTGAGCGAACCAATGTTACTGGCTCTGCACGTTTTAAACGCTTAATTAAAGATGAACTTTATGATGAAGCGCTAGAGGTTGCTCGGCAGCAAGTTGAAGCTGGTGCTCAAATCATTGATATCAACATGGATGAAGGCATGTTGGATGCGCAAGCGGCAATGGTGCGCTTCCTTAATTTGTGTGCGACTGAGCCTGAGATCGCTAAAGTGCCAATTATGGTTGATTCATCAAAGTGGGAGATCATTGAAGCTGGACTGAAATGTGTTCAGGGCAAACCAATAGTTAATTCTATCTCACTCAAAGAAGGTAAAGAGAATTTTATAGCTCAAGCTAAGTTGCTACGTCGTTATGGTGCCGCAGTGATTGTGATGGCTTTTGATGAAGAAGGCCAAGCTGATACACGTGAGCGTAAAATTGAAATTTGTACTAATGCTTATCATATTCTTGTCGATGAAGTGGGATTTCCACCGGAAGATATTATTTTCGATCCCAATATCTTTGCGGTTGCGACAGGTATAGAAGAACACAATAACTATGCGGTCGATTTTATTGAGGCTGTTGCTGATATTAAACGAACGTTACCTCACGCGATGGTTTCGGGTGGAGTGTCTAATGTCTCGTTCTCATTTAGAGGCAATAATCCGGTTCGAGAAGCTATCCATGCGGTGTTTTTATATTATTGTTTTAAAAATGGCATGGATATGGGGATCGTTAATGCAGGTCAGTTAGCTATTTATGATGATCTGTCTGATGAATTACGTAATGCCGTTGAAGACGTGGTACTTAATCGGCGTGATGATAGTACCGATCGCTTGCTTGATATTGCCGCTAATTATCGTGATAGCGGTGCGATTGAAGAAGATCGGACTCAGCAAGAATGGCGTAGCTGGCCAGTTGAAAAGCGCTTAGAACATGCGCTGGTTAAAGGCATTACTGAGTTTATTGTTGAAGACACTGAACTTGCGCGAGCCAATGCAAGCAAGCCATTAGAAGTGATTGAAGGTCCACTAATGGCGGGTATGAATGTCGTCGGAGACTTGTTTGGTGAAGGCAAGATGTTCTTGCCTCAAGTGGTTAAATCCGCTCGCGTTATGAAACAAGCTGTTGCCTATTTAGAACCTTATATCAACGCCGAAAAACAAGCGGGATATACCAACGGTAAAATTTTATTAGCCACAGTAAAAGGCGATGTTCACGATATAGGTAAGAACATTGTTGGAGTCGTACTTCAATGCAATAACTATGAAATTATTGATTTAGGTGTGATGGTATCATGCGATAAAATATTGCAGGTCGCCCAAGAACAAAACGTTGATATTATTGGACTGAGTGGTTTGATTACGCCATCACTTGATGAGATGGTACATGTTGCCAAAGAAATGCAGCGACGTGGGTTTGAGGTGCCATTATTGATAGGTGGTGCCACCACTTCAAAAGCGCATACTGCAGTGAAGATTGAACAAAATTATCAACAACCGGTGGTGTATGTCTCTAATGCCTCACGCGCTGTTGGTGTCTGTTCGGCATTATTATCAGAGCACCAGAAGCCAGCATTTGTTGAGCGCCTAGCTGCTGAATATGATGTTGTACGTGAACAGCATGCACGTAAAAAGCCACGAACGCCTCCAATCACCTTAGATCAAGCGCGTGCAAATGCGGTAATGCTTGATTGGGAAAATTATACGCCGCCGCAACCAAAACAAGCGGGTGTGCATACTTTTACCGATTTCCCGGTGGCTAAATTACGCCAATATATCGATTGGACACCCTTTTTTATGACTTGGTCATTGAGTGGTAAATATCCAACCATTTTACGCCATGAAGTTGTTGGGGTTGAAGCAACCAAGTTATTTAACGACGCTAATAAGATCCTTGATGACATTGAACGTACAGGCATGATCAAAGCTAATGGCGTGTGTGGGTTATTTCCTGCCAATAATATTGGTGATGATATTGAAGTATATACCGATGATACTCGTACTGAAGTACTAACGATATTGCATGGTTTACGCCAACAAACCAAGAAGCCCAAAGGGCCAAATTATTGTTTATCTGATTATATTGCCCCAAAAGAAAGCGGCAAAGCCGATTGGATTGGTGCTTTTGCAGTGACGGGTGGGATTGGTGAATACGATATTGCTGATCAGTTTAAAGCGCAAGGTGACGATTATAATGCGATCATGATTCAGGCGGTGGCGGATCGACTTGCAGAAGCGTTTGCTGAGTGTATGCATCAAATGGTACGTAAACAAATCTGGGGTTATGCCGCTGATGAAGATCTTAATAATGACGATTTAATTCGTGAAAAGTACCAAGGTATTCGTCCAGCTCCTGGGTATGCCGCCTGTCCTGAACATACCGAAAAAGGGGCGATTTGGCAGTTATTGGATGCAGAAGCCAATACTGGCATGGTGTTGACCGAAAGTTATGCCATGTGGCCGGGGGCTGCAGTATCTGGTTGGTATTTCTCACACCCAGATGCGCGCTACTTTGCTGTCGCACAGATCCAGCATGATCAGTTAGCAAGTTATGCTGATCGCAAAGGTTGGGATTTGATCGAAGCTGAAAAGTGGTTAGGGCCTAATTTGTAAAATAATCATTAGGTTAAAATAAAAAAGGCGCAAACATTGCGCCTTTTTTTTATCTTTTTTCTTATTTGTTCTGATAGTGATTATTCTAAAAGTTGTTGGTGCAGGGTTGTTATGACTGATTTAGCATCGGCTTCATGGACTAAAAAGCACAGATTATGCGGGCTAGCACCATAACAAATAAGGCGTAAATTATACGCATCAAGTGCGCCAAAGATATGCTTGGCTGAGCCTTTACTGTCACTCATATGATTACCAATCAACGCCACTAACGATAATCCCTGTTCAATATCAACACGGCACAATTGATTTAATTGTTCAACGGCAGCGGAAGGTAATGTTGGGGCACCACCGCCAGTATCGGTTTGATCGAGCGTTAACGAGACACTGACTTCTGAGGTGGTTATTAAATCGACCGAGATTTTATGTTCTGCCAAAATACGAAACACTTCGGCTAAAAAGCCATAAGCTTGAAACATATTAAGACTGGTGAGTGTCACCATAGTCTGATTTCCACGCAATGCTAGTGCTCTAAAGAGTGGCGCTTGATTCACGGTTTTTCTGATCCATGTTCCACCTTGTTGCGGCGCTGTTGATGAACCAATAAATACTGGAATTTGGTGGCGAATGGCTGGAACCAGTGTTGATGGATGGAGGATCTTAGCACCAAAATTGGCCATTTCAGAGGCTTCACTAAAGCTGATTTCTTTGATCGGTTTCGCTGCAGCTGTAATGCGAGGATCGGTAGTGTACATTCCCGGAACATCGGTCCAGATCTCTAGCGTGGTCGCATCAACGGCTTCTGCAATTAATGCTGCACTATAATCACTGCCACCTCGCCCTAGTGTGGTGGTATTGCCAAGCTCATCACGGCCAATAAAGCCTTGTGAAACCACAATCTGAGTATCGATAAGTGGCACTAAATGTTGTTGAGCTAATTGGCGAATAAGTTCGGGTTGCGGTAATGCTTTACCAAATTGGGTATCAGTACGCATGACATCACGAATATCAAATCGTATCGCAGCAGCATTCATTTCGACTAAAATTTGATTAAAAAGATGGGTTGATAATAGCTCGCCATGACTGACTAATTTGTCAGTAAGTTGTGATGATGATGCTATTGCTGCCTGCGCAGAGGCAGAGGCTATATCATCTAATAGTGTGTAAATAGCACCACTCACTGCGTGTGGATGCTGAAGTTGATCCAGTATCTGTTGGTGAGTCGTGGTTAATTGCTGTAAATGTTGTTGGCGTAAAGTGATATCACTAATCCCCTTGGCTAAGGCGACCAGTAAATTGGTCACGCCTGAGCAAGCACTTATTAACACTATTTTGGTGTGTGGATTGGCAATAACTATATTGGCACTGCGACACATTGCGGCATAGTTGGCGACACTGGTGCCACCAAATTTGGCCACAATCACTGGGTTGGTTGTTGCGGTCGAAAGCATGCTCATTACGGTGTTCTCCCTTATATCGTAAATACTGCAAAGTAGACTTTTGCTTCGGAAGAATTCCCGACGTCCATTGTCGAGGAGGTAATAGGCAGTAACGCTGGTGCGGCTACCCAGAAGCTCCCCATCATAGTCAACCTGACTTAGATGACAGCCTGAGAGATTCAACTCTCATAGCCGATATCATCTGCCCCAAACAGGTGATATCTCGGCGTTACTCTCCCTCACAAAATTGATTTAGGGTTGGGCCCTTCAATTTTGCTACCTAGGTAACGCACCTCTTCTGTCGTGAATAATCACTGTTGTTATTGAATAGGAAATCGCCCTTAGTTGTCAATTGTTAAATGATAATTTCTCGATAGTTAACAAAAAGTAGGTATAACTAACAGGATCTCAGGTCGTTACTTGCAGCTTTGGCATTGCTCTAATACTCTGTAATAACGATTAATCTTTCCATCACCCTATTGATAATAATCATGATTTAATGGAGTTGAATCTATGCCTATCACCAGTTTTATACCGCCTCAAAGAACACTTATGGGACCGGGGCCCTCTGATATCTATCCACAAGTATTACAAGCACTAAGCCGACCGACAATTGGTCACCTTGATCCGCTATTTATTAAAATGATGGATGAGCTTAAGCAGCTACTACAATATGCATTTCAAACGAAAAATACGTTTACGATTGCGGTGTCAGCGCCAGGTAGTGCGGGTATGGAAGCCTGTTTTGTTAATTTGGTTGAGGCGGGAGATAAGGTATTAGTTTGCCGTAATGGTGTATTTGGCGATCGTATGCGAGAGAACGTTGAACGCTGTGGCGGTATAGCCATTATGGTTGATAATGCATGGGGCGAGCCTGTATCTCCTGCTTTGGTTGAACAAGCATTACAGACCGATCCTGATATTAAAATTGTTGCTTTTGTACATGCAGAAACGTCAACTGGCGCATTATCTGATGCAAAAACCTTGGCTGAAATTGCACGAAAGTATGGCTGTTTAACCATTGTTGATGCCGTAACATCTTTAGGTGGCGTACCGTTGCTGGTGGATGAGTGGCAACTTGATGCGGTTTATTCTGGTAGTCAGAAGTGTTTATCTTGTGTACCTGGATTATCGCCACTGACGTTTTCCGAGCAAGCTATAAATAAAATTCAGCAACGTAAAACAGCAGTGCAAAGTTGGTTTTTAGATCAAAGTTTAGTGCTGGGGTATTGGAGTGGTGAAGGTAAACGTAGTTATCACCATACTGCGCCTGTTAATAGTTTATACGCTCTACATGAAGCTTTAGTGTTGTTACATAACGAAGGGTTAGAGCAAGCTTGGCAACGACATCAACGGACGCATCTTGAATTGAAAGCTGGACTTGAAGCGCTAGGGATTGAATTTGTGGTTGCAGAGGAATATAGGCTACCTCAGCTTAATACGGTTTATATTCCAGAAGGCGTCGATGATGCCGCGGTAAGATCGACTTTATTAGAGCGTTATAATTTAGAAATTGGTGCAGGATTAGGCTCGCTTGCAGGTAAAGCATGGCGGATTGGATTGATGGGTTATGCTGCGCGCAGTGAAAATGTCGCTTTGTGCCTTAAAGCCCTTGAAAGCACATTGAAATAAAGTAGTGATGAACCATCAATAGCGATAGCGTTCGCCATTGATGGTTGTTCGTCATGGTTACTTTGCTGATGACGTTGTGGTTGTTGCGGCGCTAAGTTGTGTGAGGCTTGGAAATAGTTGTTGTGCTTCTGCCGCCACTTGCTCAGCTTGAGCAGTGTTACCTTGATCGTTATATGCTAATACTAAGTTCTGATATAACGCTGGTCGTGGCCAAGTGAGGGCTTTTTGATTAGCCCAAATAATATAATCTGTCACCAATTGGGGTTTATTGGTGGCGATTCCAACTTGTAATTGAGTGTGGTGTAAATCCCACTCAAAGCGATCTTGCCATGCCCATGGATTATTCACTTTGACTAAATAATTGATATCAACTGGACGTGTTGTTTCAAACTTAGTCAGTAACCATCCTGAATATAAGGTGGTGATCATAAAACTGGTTACCATTATCGGTATTGTGATGGCACTGACTTTAAGAGCAAGTACATATTGAGTTTGATAGCGATGGTATTTGGTGGTGAGATTATCGACCCAGAAGATCAAAATAATAAACATGATCCAATGGGCAAGTGAGTGATAAAACGGATATTCCAGTTGCGTATGTAATACGATTGGGAAAAATAAGCCAACTAACGCTAACTGAGTACCATTTGGGGCTTTCTTGATGCTAATCATGACCGCTAATGCTGCAATGATTAACCCCAGCAACGGTACAATTCCACCTTCTACAGCCCAAAAAAGTAATTCATTATGCGGGTGATCTAAGCTTGGTACCCCCGCAGCTTGATGCGCTGGATCTCGCTGATGCCATAATGCGGTTTGGGTGATGTAGGTGACTTCAAATTTACCATAGCCATAACCTGTTAGGGGCTTAGTGGTAAACATCTCATAGGCTTGTGGCATGATGGTTGCGCGCTGGCTTTCTAATGTTACTCGTGCTTGTTGTGCAAAAGAGCTGTCGGTAACGGTACTAAATTGCCATGCTAATGCCATGCCTAATAATAACATTAAGCCCCACATACGCTGTTGATATTTTGCCGCAAAGCGAAACAAATAAGGCAGCATTAATAATGAACCAATGCTTGCACCCAACCAACCTGTACGTGAGTTTAGTACCACCAGTAGTGGAATCGTTACGACAGGAACAGCGAGTAAGATAAGGTGTTGCCAGGCCCATTTACCTCGATAGCGGGGTAAGCGTGCTAATAGATAAGCGGCAATAACAAGTCCCGTGGCTAAGAAACTCGCCATCACATTGGGTTGTTGGAAGATACCGTAAGGGCGGTTAGCAATAACGTCATAACCAAAACGGTTGTGGGTTGATAGTCCTAAAAATTGATACCAACCAAAGGCAGCTTCGAGCAATACCGCAATAGTAATAAACCATAATAGTCGTTGGCGTTGATTATGAGTAAAAACAAACTGCTGTAAGCTAACAAAAAATAAAAAACCAGCCCAGAGGGTGAGTAAGCGGTTTGAAGTGCCAAAGCCATCGGCATTAGCATAAAAAACGGGAAGTGACAGAAGTAGACAGCTACCAAATAAAATTAACGTCATACGAGAGTAACGCCAAATTTTTTGACGACAAATTTCTAATAAACCGCAACTAATGGCAAAGCTAAATGGAATCCATGCACTGGCATTAAAAGATAGCTCAAGTCCTGAACCGCCAGGGTTGTGCTGAAAGTAGTGCATTGCAACGATAAAAAATATACCAACGCTGGCTAAGAATAATCGCACTAAAGATAAAGGCTTAGAAATCCGTTTCTGTTCTAATTTCGTACCTTGAAGTTGTAACACTGTCATGGTGAGTCCTGAGTAAAAAAACAAACAGGCTGACTATTGCCAACCTGTTTGATAGGGCTTAATTACACTTTACAATTAGATGTTAAGTAGAGGCTTAAGAAACCTCGCAGTATGGGATCCAGCAACAAGTGCAACTTGTTCGGGAGTACCTGTTGCAATAATTTCACCACCGCCATTACCGCCTTCGGGACCGAGATCTATGACCCAATCAGCGGTTTTTATTACATCGAGATTATGTTCGATAACAACGATGGTATTGCCACGATCACGTAGCTTGTGTAGCACTGTTAATAACTGTTGAATATCGTGGAAGTGTAAGCCTGTTGTGGGTTCATCTAAAATATAGAGGGTTTTACCTGTATCACGTTTAGATAATTCTTTGGCTAGTTTAACCCGCTGTGCTTCACCACCTGATAAGGTTGTTGCTGCTTGTCCGAGACGAATATACGATAAGCCGACATCGATTAATGTCTTCAATTTTCGTGCAATTGCTGGAACGGGTTCAAAGAACTGATGTGCATCTTCAACGGTGAGCTGTAAAACTTCATCAATACTTTTGCCTTTATAGCGTACTTCTAGCGTTTCACGATTATAGCGTTTACCTTTACACGCATCGCATGGGACATAAACGTCAGGTAAAAAGTGCATTTCAACTTTGATAACACCATCACCTTGGCACGCTTCGCAGCGCCCACCGCGAACATTAAAGCTAAATCTACCGGGTTTATAACCTCGAGAGCGGGATTCTTGAGTACCAGCAAATAACTCACGAATAGAGGTGAAAATACCCGTATAAGTCGCTGGATTTGAACGAGGTGTACGGCCTATCGGGCTTTGATCAATATCGATCACTTTATCAAAATGTTCTAGATCTTGAATTTCTTTATAGGGAGCCGGTGTGCCTGTTGTGGCACCATTGAGTCGCTGGTGGGCGATCTTAAAGAAAGTATCATTGATCAAGGTTGATTTACCTGATCCCGAAACACCTGTAATGCAGGTTAGTAATCCAACTGGAATTTCGACGTTAACATCTTTAAGATTATTACCGCTGGCCCCTAAAAGCTTGACTGTTTTCGCGGGATCAAATGGTACTCGTTGTGCTGGAATTGCAATTGATTTTTTACCGCTAAGATATTGTCCTGTTAATGATTTTTTGGACTTTAATATATCTTTAACACTACCTTCGGCAATAATTTCGCCGCCATGAACACCGGCACCTGGACCGATATCAATCACATAATCAGCCGCTCGAATAGCGTCTTCATCGTGCTCAACCACAATCACGGTATTACCAAGATCACGTAGATGAATTAGGGTTTTTAATAACCGTTCATTATCACGCTGGTGGAGACCAATTGAGGGTTCATCCAAGACATACATCACGCCCATTAAACCCGCACCAATTTGGCTTGCGAGTCGAATACGCTGAGCTTCACCCCCTGAAAGGGTATCAGCACTGCGAGATAAACTGAGGTATTTGAGACCTACATTGATTAAGAAACTTAAACGTTCATTGATTTCTTTGAGAATTTTAGCAGCAATCTGAGCCCGTTGGCCTGTTAATGTTAAGCTATCAAAGAAAGCGGATGCTTCACTAATGCTCATGTCACAAATATGAGGTAGGTTGGTTTCACCAATAAAAACGTGACGTGCTTCTTGGCGTAGGCGAGAACCATGGCAGCTAGCACAAGGCTTAGTCGATACAAATTTAGCCAGTTCTTCACGCACAGAATTAGATTCTGTTTCGTGGTAACGGCGTTCCATATT
Organism: Photobacterium sp. NCIMB 13483; assembly: GCF_003025475.1. Classification (NCBI taxonomy): domain Bacteria; kingdom Pseudomonadati; phylum Pseudomonadota; class Gammaproteobacteria; order Vibrionales; family Vibrionaceae; genus Photobacterium; species Photobacterium sp. NCIMB 13483. The sequence goes on along the minus strand of NZ_PYLV01000027.1, from coordinate 51,315 downwards.
ATTTAAAATACCTTCAAATGGATGTCGACGAACGGTAATATCACCACGATCATTAATATATTTAAATTCAATATCTGTGGTGCCGGAGCCATTTAAAATCAGTGTTTGAATTTTTTTAGGTAAAGTATCGAAAGGTGCTTCAACATCAAACTTAAAATGTTCAGCTAATGATTTGAGCATTTGGAAGTAGTAAAAATTACGTTTATCCCAGCCACGAATTGCACCACCCGCTAAACTGAGTTCACCATTTTGGACCACGCGTTCAGGATCAAAATATTGTTGAACTCCTAAACCATCACAAGTGCCACAAGCCCCCGCTGGGTTATTAAACGAAAATAATCGCGGCTCAAGCTCTTGCATACTGTAGCCACAATGTGGACAGGCAAAATTAGCTGAAAAGACCTGTTCTGAAGTATCGTCAGCTGTCATGGGGGCTATAATTACGGTGCCACCAGAAAGCTCCAATGCTGTTTCAAACGATTCAGCTAAACGTAATTGCAGATCATCACGCACTTTAAATCGATCAACAACGACTTCAATTGTGTGTTTTTTATGGAGTTCTAACGTTGGTGGATCGGAAAGATCACACACATCACCATCAATTCGCGCTCGAATGTAACCTTGAGCGGCAAGATTGGCGAGAGTTTTGACATGTTCGCCTTTGCGCTCTTTTACTATTGGCGCAAGCAGCATCAGTTTGCTGCCTTCGTCCATAGTAAGTACCTGATCAACCATTTGACTGACGGTTTGTGCAGCTAGAGTAACATTGTGGGTTGGGCAGCGAGGCTCTCCTACACGGGCATAGAGCAAGCGTAGATAATCATATATTTCAGTGATTGTACCGACGGTAGAACGAGGATTATGTGAGGTTGATTTTTGTTCAATCGAGATGGCGGGTGATAAGCCTTCAATATGATCAACGTCAGGTTTTTCCATTAACGATAGAAATTGACGAGCATAAGCCGACAGTGATTCGACATAGCGCCGTTGACCTTCAGCATATAAAGTATCAAAGGCTAAAGATGATTTTCCCGAACCAGATAAGCCCGTGATAACAACGAGCTTGTCGCGAGGAATGGAAATATTGATATTTTTGAGATTATGGGTGCGCGCACCCTGTACTTCTATGTAATCCATACCCATCACTATTGTTTTGCTTGATTGTAAGTGAGTAGTATTTCATAGCCGGATTTAATGAGCAAAAGATACTGAATAAAAACACAGTAGCGATAAAAAAAATCCCGCTACATAGCGGGATTTTTTAAAGGTATAGATGACTTACTTTTTGCTAGTTTGTTGCTTTGCTAGCTTAGAAGATTGGTCTTTTTTGTAAATGTTTTCGTAGCAGTAGTTTGTTGCTTCGATGTAACCATCTACGCTACCACAGTCAAAACGCTTACCTTTAAATTTAAATGCAAGTACACAACCAGATTGTGCTTGTTTTAGTAGGGCATCAGTGATTTGGATCTCACCGCCTTTACCTGGTTCTGTTTCTTCAATGATATCAAAAATATCAGGTGTTAGAATGTAACGACCGATAATAGCAAGGTTGCTTGGTGCTGTACCTGGTTCTGGTTTCTCTACCATGTTATCAACACGGAATAGATCATCACGAATCATTTGGCCTGCAATCACACCGTATTTATGGGTATCTTCTTCTGGTACTTCTTCAACAGCAACGATTGAACAACGGAATTGCTTGTAAAGCGCTGCCATTTGAGCCAATACGCCTTGCTCTTCGTTTACACAAAGGTCATCTGCAAGTACAACGGCGAAAGGTTCGTTACCTACTAACTCACGACCCATAAGGATAGCGTGACCTAGGCCTTTCATTTCACCTTGGCGAATATAAGTGAAGTTAGCTGAATCAATCACACGACGGATATCAAACAATAGATCTTCTTTGTTTGTACCACTGATTTGATGTTCTAGCTCGTAGTTCTTATCAAAGTGGTCCATCAAGGTATTCTTACCACGACCAGTAACGATACACATACCGTTCATGCCAGCTTGGATCGCTTCCTCAACACCGTATTCAATCAATGGTTTGTTTACGACTGGCATCATTTCTTTTGGCATTGATTTTGTTGCTGGAAGAAAACGTGTACCGTAGCCTGCTGCTGGAAATAGACATTTCTTGATCATAGTGTGTCCTAGATTTAATGTAATTGATAATGTGCCAAGTGCAGATTGAAATCTATCTGCTAATTTCGTTTTTGAGAATTAACAAAACAATAATCGTTATTGTTTTGTTAACGCTAAAATAAATTGTGCATAATGTTAGAGATTTTAAACAATAAAGCAACTTAATATCATAGTCAGACTCACAAAATATAATAATTATAAGATGTATAATCTTTAATTGTTAATGCCAGTAATAATACTTATATTGGTGACGATTTATTATTTATAAAGTTGCAATATTATTTCTAATGCCATTATATTTATGTAGTATTGATTTGTTTTTAATATAATAAACGTCAACTCTAATGTGTTTGTCAATAAATTTGCTATTTTATTAAAATAAAATTAGCGAATATTTATATAACAATAATTAGTAATACTGTTATTTGCCAACCATTGTATATTTAAAATGAGTGGTAAGTGTCATAAAAATGACAGCTTTACTCGTTTAAATGATGATATAGATAACCTTGTATAGATATCGGTTATGTTTTTGCTGTTATATATATCCTATTTAACATGGATAATTGCGCCCCTTGACGTACTTTGGCGCTATGCCTTGACCTTGCTGCCATGATAAACTGCGCGATTGAGTATAAACTTTCACTAAGCGGCTATGAATACCTAGAACCGTCGCTATCAGCTTTGGAGTGAACTATGGCCAGTCGTGGCGTAAATAAAGTTATTTTAATCGGTAACTTAGGAAATGATCCAGAAATTCGTTACATGCCTAGCGGTGGTGCAGTAGCTAACATTACTATTGCAACCTCTGAGTCTTGGCGTGATAAGTCTACCGGTGAGCAACGTGAAAAAACAGAATGGCACCGTGTAGCATTATTTGGCAAATTAGCAGAAGTCGCTGGTGAGTACCTACGTAAAGGTTCACAAGTGTACATCGAAGGCCAATTACAAACACGTAAATGGCAGAATCAACAAGGCCAAGATCAATATACTACTGAAGTGGTTGTGCAAGGTTTTAACGGTGTAATGCAAATGTTAGGCGGCCGTAATGGCGGTCAAGGTGCGCCAATGGGCGGCCAACAACAGCAAAACCAAGGTAACTGGGGTCAACCTCAACAACCTGCTGCCGCGCCACAACAAAATTATGCACCACAGCAGCCTCAGCAACATCAGTCTGCACCACAACAGTCGGCTCCACAGCAGCCGCAGCAACAGTATAATGAACCACCAATGGATTTTGATGACGATATCCCGTTCTAGATCCTGCGTAATTCAAAAGTGTAATAGTAAACATCAATAAAGACAGAATTAAATACTAACCCAGCAGAAATGCTGGGTTTTTTATGTGTCAAAAGTATCATACCTACGCTAGAATATTCTTTCTGTCATTATTTTTTGTCTTATTATATTTATGAAGTATTTAGATGTCGTTATTACATTATTATTATCTATATTACTCACGCTTGGGGTTGGATATGAGAATAGAATGATGATAACGGGTGGGTGTTTGTTTTTAGCACTGACCTTTTTGTCATCTAAATGGTGGTTAAAATGGTTGTTTATATTTCCAATTGGATTGGTGGCGGTATTATACTTCTATTCGGGTTATATTTATGGGCAACCCAATATAGGTATTGTTGCATCGTTATTTGAAACAAATAAACGCGAGACTATTGAATTTTTATTAGCTATTCCACAAAAAGTTATAATACTAAATGCTATTTTATTTATTGCATTTAGTTATTATTTAATACGGGTTAAATTTGTTTTTAAATGGCATAAAATAGTATTTTTATTTGGTTGTTTTTGTTTTTGTTTTTCGTCTTTAAATTTATTTGTATATCATTGTTATATCAGTATTGATCACTATATTACTCAAATGAATATGTTGAAGAATAGTATTCATCAAGGCTCAAATTGGCATATTTTAAAGGTTAAACCTAGATATAAAACTTACGTTCTCATCATTGGTGAAAGTATGCGTAAAGATTATATGTCGAGCTATGGTTATCCACTTAACACCACTCCTTTTTTAGCGACAACTCCTGGTGTATTTGTGAATGGGTATTTGTCGACGGCATCTCATACCGCGGTGTCATTACCTCGAACATTAGCTATCAGTCATGGCTTAGATTTAAAACCTGTAAATAATATTATCACCTTAGCCAACACCGCTAAAATGAAAACGATATGGTTATCAAATCAAGGGTTTATAGGTCAATATGACACCGCTGTTTCAGCAATAGCTGTTCATGCTTCAGAAAAGAAATTTTTGAAAAAAGGTAATTTTCTTACTAATAATACCAGTGATTATTCATTATTACCGCTATTTAAACAAGCTTTAGCTGAGCCCTATAGTGGTTCAAAGTTAATTGTCTTGCATATTATGGGATCACATGAGAATTTTTGTGATCGGATTAAAAAAGACAGTTATAACTTAAAGGATAAAGATCTTTCTTGTTATTTATCTACTTATAATCAAACAGATACCATTATTAAAACAATAGTAAATGATTTAAAAGCAACTCAAGATAGTTATTCGTTAATGTATTTTTCTGATCATGGTTTAAATAATGTCAGCGCTATTAAAGGAAAGACACAATTACTGCATGGTGATTTATATAAACAAAATTATGAAGTACCACTAATTGAAATTGCCAGTGATATTCACCAGCATATAATGTTGAATAAGCAAATTAGTGCTTTTAATTTTATGTCGATTTTCTCGAATTGGATTGGTGTTAAAACCGCACAATTACCCTCATTGAATGTTTATCAATTGCCTCAAAATAAAAAGATTCAAGTATTAAGCGGTAATCAAATGGTGTTATTTGAATCATTAAAAAATGATCCTGATGAAATAATTCATCGTTAAAGATAACAATAAAAGCGGGCTATTTGAAAAAGTGATCAATGAATAGGTTCCATTGTAGTTGCTTTTTGTTTGATAAAATCGATAAATAATTTCGTTTTAACATGATGATAATTTAGCTTTGGGTAATATGCGTAAATGGCATTGGTTGGTTGCTTTAACGTTGGTAGTACCGGAACCAACAAGCCATTATCTAACTCGCGTTTTATTGTTTGTCTACTCGTTAAAATTAACCCCATGCCAGCAACCGCCCCTGCAACTAATGCTTCTGGGTTGGTGGTAATGAAATTACCTTGTAATAAAAGTCGTTGATTATGTTCAAAAATATGATCTTGTTGGTGATCTTGTTCGCCAAACAGTAGGTAATTATGTTGGCATAGTTGTTCTGGCGAGGTGATTTTAGGATTATTTTCAAGGTACGTAGGCGCAGCATAAAACCCATTACTGTAGCTAAGTAATTTGGTGGCGATATAGCTGGAGGAGTTAAATTCAGTGATCTCTCGGCTAATGAAGACATCGAGGTTTAGATCAGGTAATTGCCCTGGCGTTACCGTGTGGAGCTCAATCTTTATATTAGGGTAACTGTGGCTAAACTCAGCCAGATAGCTCACCAATAAGCGGCTGCCCGTAGCAAGGGGGGCGCCTAAACGCAAAATACCGCCAACTTCGCCATAAGTTGCGGTGGTTTCTGCTAGCATTTGTTGCCAGTCATTGACTAACAAAGCGCTACGTTGGTAAAACAATTGACCTGCTTCTGTTACGGTTAAATGGCGAGTAGTGCGTTTTAATAGTTGTACTCCTAATTGTTTTTCTAGCCAAGATAATCGTTTTGAGAGGGCAGAACTTGAGGTATTGAGTTTGTTTGCGGCTTGCGCTAATGAACCATGTTCTACCACGGTAATAAAGCTATTGGCACAGGTGATCCAGTCCATAAAAGTATTATTCCTTTATTACAATATTAATAATCGATTAACAGGTCTAATGTAGCGTATGCTTAGCAAGGAAAAAATGATTAAGATCGTTTGATTATTACCTAATGATATGAATGGCATATGTAAAGTAAGGATGCTATGAGAAAAGCCTCAAGGATGAAGTTAACAAATCGCTTAGTTGCCTTTGTTACCATGATCGTGATTTGCGCGATTTTAGTGATTTTTATTGGTGGTGCATTGAGTTTCCGTAAACTCGGTCAAGATTCATTAGTTCATTATCTTGATGGGGTAGTGACGGTTATTGATCAAGAATTAACTGACCCTCAAGGAGCTCAAGCATTACCTCGTTGGCTACCGACGCTATTACAAGCGAGTAATGTGGTCTCGTTATCAATTAGCGATGCTAATAAAACAGTATTTGATTTTAATGGCAATCAAATAGTGCCTGACCCGAATATTATTTACCATCATCAATATCAACTGCCATCACACCCCGGTTATCAAGTCACGATTGCGGCTATCCCTCTCTATAGTGAATTTACCTATTCTTTGGGAGCAATGTCTTCCATTTCTCTGGCGATGCTGATTGTTATTGTTGGCTTAATACGTGGGGTACATTGGTTGCGAACCCAGCTTTATGGTTCTGAGTTATTAGAAGAGCGTGGGCGAATGATTTTGGCTGGTAGGGTTGAGCAATATGCTGAAGGCAATGATTATGAATGGCCTGCAACGGCAAGTTTAGCGCTTGACCAATTAATTGGAGAGCTTAAAGATGCCCGTCAAGAGCGTAGTCGGTTTGATACCTTTATTCGTACTCATACTTTTCTCGATCAGTTGACGGGTACCGCAAATAGAGTGTTGTTTGATAGTCGATTGCAGTCAATGGTACAAGATCTAGACAGTCATGGCGCCGTAATTTTATTGCGTTTAAGTGACTGGGAGGAAATGTGTACCGAGCAAGGAAAAACCATTGCTGATGAGTTGTTACAGGAAATCAGCGTTATTTTATCAAATTTTATTCAGCGTTTTCCTGACACCGTTCTTGCTCGTTATTTTGATGCTGAGTTTGCAATCCTTATTCCGCAGCAACCGGCCAAAGAAATTAAAATATTTACCAACCAATTATTAAATGCTGTGGAGCGTTTGTCTCCGCCATCGCCAATGGAAAAAGATAATTGGTGTCATATTGGCGTGACATACTTCCATGGTGGTGATCGCCGTGGACGGATCATGGATGAAGTTGATACCGCTTTGCGCAGTTCGCAGTTACAAGGCGCCAACAGTTGGAATAGCTTTAATAAAGATCATCAATGGGATAAATCACGCGGTAATGTGCGCTGGCGAACATTGATAGATAAAACGCTAACCCAAGGCGGGCCATTATTGTATCAGCAGCCGATTATTATGGCTGAGGATAATCAGCTAATGAGCTACGCTTTGTTAGCTCGAATTATCGATGACAATGGGGATATCATCAAAGCATCACATTTTATGTCGGCCGTTGAACAAGTGGGTTATTCGATTCGTTTTGATAGGGCGGTGATTGCTCAAACTCTATTGCTACTCAAACAACAATCGGCAGAGAACAGCTATGCGGTCAATGTCACCACTATCAGTTTACGGGACAAACAATTTGTCAAATGGCTACGAGATGAATTGTTGCAATTACCACGGCCAGTATTAAATCGATTATTGTTTGAAGTATCAGAAAGTATGTTGGTTAAACATCTTGATGCCATTCGACCTGTATTACGCGTGTTAACCGGGCTTGGTTGTAAACTTGTTGTTTCGCAAGCGGGCAGAACCATTGTTAGTACTTACTATATAAAAGACATTCAAGCTGATTACATTAAATTACACCGTGGTTTAGTGCGAGATATTCATCAACGCCAAGAAAATCAATTATTCGTTCGAAGTATGCTAGGAGCCTGTGCCAACAGTGATGCAAAAGTTATCGCGGTCGGTGTGGAAACGAATAAGGAATGGCGAGTATTACAACAACTTGGTGTCGTTGCTGCACAAGGACGACTTTTTGCTGCAGAGGAGTCAATAGTAACCACTAATTAAGCTTAATAATCATTATCGTGAATCAGTTAATATGAAAGTTATCATTTAAGGTGATGCAGGTCTGACATTTCATACATTATTATTGTGAAGCAGTAAGTCTTTACCTAAAGTGCGGGCTGTTATTCGGCTCTAATTTTTGGCTTACTTTTATCATGATTCTGCGCGCTCTTGCTCCGTTTTTTTTACGTAAACCCTCCGCATTAAATGTTGCTCTTGCTCTATTTTCTGATGCGGTTGTTTTGGTTGCAGGGGATGGTAGCGATGTCATTATTGATTCGGTATCAATTGAAGCAGTGACTGAGTGGTCGAGCGCAATTGAAATACTGATTACTCGCCACCAATTGGCAGGCAGTCAAATCGCCATTATTTTAGGCCGTGGTTTATACCAAAGTTTATTGATTGATAAACCTAATTTAAGTGATGATGAATTAATTTTAGCTTTACCTTATTTGGTTAAAGATTTAGTCAATGAATCACCTGATGATATTGTTGCGGATGGGTTTGATAGTTTAAACAACGATCGGATTCAGGTTGTTGTTACTACACGCCAACAAGTGAATAAAATTGTCTTTGCGTGTCAATCTGTTGGTTGTGATGTCGGTTGCATGACGGTTGAAAGTGTTGTTTGGGGTGAATTTACAGCCCAACACTTAAGCCAATTAGTGGTGCATCGCTATGGTAATGGTGATTTACAATTAACTGCATTTAGTCAACAGAAACTCATTTTTCAACGTCAATTACGTGGCTTTGCTGTGCCTCTAGTGGCCGCTGTTGATTCAGATATCCAAGCATTACAACTTGATAGCCTAGCATTAGAACTACAACGTTCATTGGATTTTTTGAGCGCTCAACTACGTGATAACCCGATCAGTCAGTTATTAATTAGTTGTGATAATGATGATAGTCAGCAATTAGCACTGGCGTTAAATGCGCGTTTAAATGTTATTGTGCAAGCGATTGAACCTCGATTATCTTTATTATCATCGACGGGAACTCGGATTGCTTGGGCAGGATTACAACAAGGTTTTTCGTCTTCAATTAATTTCTATTCACAATATCTGCAACCCAAACGTCAATGGTTAACACTTAATAATATGTTGCTTAGTTGGTTAACGCTGATATTTATTATTGGCTTAACGAGTGCTGTTTATAGTTTTAAATTACATCAATTAGCACCCACCTTTATCGCTAATAAGGCGCAACTAACGATAGCTCAACAGCAATTAATGTTAACTCAAAAACAAATTTTATTACATGTTGTTAGCCCCATAAAGCAGCAACATCTCAGTGCGTTAGAACAGGAAATTACGGCAAAACAAGCGACGTTAAAAGCGGTTGCGAATCATGATGTCAGTTTGATGGTTGGTTATGGTCAGGTATTAGTGCAATTGGCTGAAGCGGCTTCTAAGGATGTCGCTATTGAACGTATTTCAATTTCGGGTACAGCTATGGATTTACACGGTGTGGCTCGCTCGCCTGAAGCCGTGCCACGTTGGTTAGGGACATTTAATCGTTATTCGACCTTGGCTCAACGGCGATTTCAGTTACTTAATATTGGTCGAGATAAGAACAACCAAGTTACCTTCACCTTGCAAGCCCAACGTATACAAGAGGCGCTTTGATGAAGATTATCTGGTGTGAATGGCAACAACGATTCAGTGGTTTATCTGCACGTGAACAATGGCTGATTGCAATTTCTGGTTGGATGGCAATTTTCTTCATTGGGGTGTTTATGGTGCTTGAACCACAATGGCTGCAATTGCAAAATCAGACCAATACTATTCGTGTTACGGCCAATAATATTATAACGGTTAAACATGATATTCAGCGTTTACAGCAAAAATTAACACAAAGCCCCAATAAAAAAATTGATAATCAAATCAATTTATTGACTAGTAAAGATGCGCAATTAGAACTGCAGTTACAACAGACGATAGGTCGATTAGTTTCACCCACTAAAATGCCGTATTTACTGGAACAAGTATTACGTCACAGTCATGGTTTGCGTTTACAAACGATGGTGTCATTACCTGCGATGCAACTGATGAATGGTAATGATCAAGGCTATTTTATTCATCCATTACGAATGACATTTGAAGGGAAATACTTTGATGTAATTCGTTATTTAACCCAGATTGAAGCGTTACCCGTGAAGTATTATTGGCGCAATTTAAACTATCAAGTAACACGATATCCATGGGCTAGTATTGAGCTAGAACTCTATACCTTAGGTGAAAGTAAGGATTTTATTGGTGGGTAAATATACAGTAACAGGATGTGTTATCTGCTGTTTATTTTATGGGATAAAGGTACACGCGCAGCAAGATCCTACGGCACCATTATCATGGCCACAACAACGATCATCATCACTCCACTCGCGTTCGGCATTACCTCTATTACAAAGTGTTATTTGTGAGCCGCAATGTCGTGCCATTTTAAGTGGTCAAACAGTGGCGGTTGGCAGTTATATAACAGGCTATAGAGTCAGTCGAATTAATGACAGTTCAGTGATATTAACCCGCAATAAAAAACAGTGGCAATTGTCGCTATTTAGCACCGATATTAAGCAATGAAGGGATATAAAAATATGCAACGAATCATACTTGGTGTGGTTATCACTTCATTAATGGGGTGCTCTACCCAAATGGGGCACCAAGCTCCAGTTGCTATACAACAAACACTTAACCAAGCAGCTAATGATGCAGCCAGTCGACCACTGCTCGCATTACCTGACGCGGTCAATGCTGATTTAATGCCCACACTCGATACCGATCAAGTGCTGCCTACGCATGCATTAGAAAAACGATTTCGAGTGAATGCTCGTAATGTCGATGCCAACGTATTCTTTTCGAGTTTAGTGCAAGGCACACCATTTAATATAGTGATCCATCCAAATGTTAGTGGCTTGATTAGCTTGCAGTTAAAAGATGTCACATTAGATGAAGTGCTCAATGTTGTTGATGATGTTTATGGGTATAGCATTACCCGTAAAGGTAATATTATTCAGGTTTTTCCTGCCACACTGCGTACCGATATTATTGCTGTTGATTATTTACAGTTGCAGCGTCAAGGGGTGTCCTTAACTTCAATTACGACCGGTTCAATAGCAAATGAAAACAATACCAGCGTAGATGTTGACAATAATGATGCCATTTTAAATCAAGATCTCAGTACTACTACAGGTGGAACAACCATAAAAACCACCTCTGAAAGTGACTTTTGGCAACAGCTAGAAAAAGTGGTACGGGGTATGATTGGTCATGGCGATGGTCGAAATGTGATGGTCTCGCCACAGGCAGGCTTGATTTCTGTGCGTGCTTTTCCCAATGAATTACGTGAAGTAAAACAATTTTTGGGTATTTCACAACAACGTTTAATTCGACAAGTGGTACTTGAAGCCAAGATCATGGAAGTAACGTTGAATGACAGCTATCAGCAAGGGATTAATTGGCAGAATATCAGTCGCAGTATTGGCGGAACCAATATTGTGGTTGGTTCAACACCTATCATTGATGCCTCAGCCATTGCTGCATTACCGGGCGGTAATGCGGTTTCAAATCTGCTTGGTGGTCAAACCAATATTACGATCAGTGATGGTAACTTTACTTCAGTATTAAGTTTTCTTGAAACTCAGGGGGATCTTAATGTGCTATCAAGCCCACGAGTGACGGCGGCAAATAATCAAAAAGCGGTGATCAAAGTGGGTGGTGATGAATATTTTGTCACCAATGTATCTAGCAGTAATGTCTCTGGTGATAACAGCACTGCGGCACCTGATATTGAATTAACGCCCTTTTTCTCAGGGATTTCATTAGATGTCACCCCTCAAATAGATGATCAAGGAGGGGTGTTATTGCATGTTCATCCGGCGGTGGTTGATATTAAAAACGAGATCAAAGCGGTCGATCTTGGCGCTAAATTTGGGGTTTACCAACTACCATTAGCTAAAAGTACTATTCGTGAATCTGATTCAATTATTCATGCACGTAGTGGTGATGTGGTTGTGATTGGTGGCTTGATGAAAACCGCAATGACAGATCAAGTTTCAAAAATACCACTATTAGGTGATATCCCAGTGGTGGGAAATTTGTTTCGTAACATTAATAAAGTGAAGCAAAAAACAGAATTGGTTATTTTATTGAAACCAACAGTTGTTAGTGATCAAACGTGGCAACAAGAGATTGAACGTTCACGTTCATTGGTTAATGAATGGTTTCCTGAAGATAAGTAACCTATGTATTTATCGCACTTTGGCTTTCATTCAGCGCCATTTTTACTCACCCCTAATACTGCTTTATTTCATGCTTTGCCGACCCATTTAACAGCTATTGATACCCTATTAGCTGGATTGGCTATGGGGGATGGAATAATGCAGTTATCTGGTGAGGTGGGAACGGGAAAAACCCTTATTTGTCGCATGTTAATCAATCGTTTACCACCGCAATATGATTTAGTGTATTTACCGACGCCAGCACAATGTGGAATGACATTACAAATAGCATTAGCCTCTGAATTAGGGCTTAAATTTGATGGTGATCGCCATCGGCTAACGATTGATATTCATGACCAATTGTTGCAGCGTAAAGCTAATGGTCATGCGGTGGTTGTCGTTATTGATGAAGCTCAAGCATTGACTGATGACGCATTAGAAATGATTCGTTTATTAGGCAACCTTGAGACTGAATTTGAAAAACTACTTCATATTGTATTAATTGGTCAGCCTGAATTAGATCAACGTTTAGCCCATTATCAACTACGTCAACTACAACAAAGAATTACGTTACGAGCGACATTATTACCATTAAATGAAGCTGAAGCTGTCGCTTATATTGAGCATCGATTGTTATTGTCTGGTCGTTGTACTGGGTTATTTTCCATCGCTCAAGCACGAGCGATTTGGTTTGCGAGTGGTGGTATTCCAAGGTTGATTAATCAATTAGCACACAAATCATTATTAGCGGCTTATAGTCAACAGCGTCATTCTCTTTGTCGACAAGATATTAATATAGCGATTACTGACACTGTTGCTGCACGTCAATCAAGTTGTATGTGGTGGCGCTGGTTAGGGTGGAAATATTTATGAGTGAGCTAAACCGCCGTTTGAGTGCTTTGGCACAACAATCTCATGCAGAACCTAAAGAGCTACAGGCTGCAACGATCACACCGCTACCCAATAAACGTGGTCGCTATGGCCGCGCTATTCTTTTAATAGCGGTCATTTTGTTATTTGTTGGTGGCACTATCTATTGGCAGCGATCCATCGTTACACCAGTACTCTTTCCCTCTGTTTTCCCTGTCACTACTGTACCTGTGGTATCGACTTTACCTATGCTACCAGTTCCAATAAAAAAACAGGCCTCGAATAAACCAGAGTTATCAGTACCTGAACAGATATCACAAGAGGTGCCAATATCATCGTCGCCAATATTAACCAATGCTGAGTCAGCACTTTTGGCGACAATGCCCGTCGCTGAACCCGCTCTTGATGCTCTTGATATTAAACAAGAGCTCGCAAGTTCCTACGACCAAGGCTATGACAGCGGTTATCACCAAGCATTAGCCGAGCAACAAGCAACGATAAAGACAACGGTTTCTCCATCCTCAAAAGATGTAGCGGTAACACCTAAGCTTAAATCAAGTCGATTATCGATTGAAACGGTAGCGTTAACCCCCGCACAACTGGCAATGGTTGAATATAACAAAGCTGAAAAAGTATTACGCCAAGCCAATAGTCGCCAAGCGATTGTGCATCTTGAAGCCGCGTTAAAGTACCGTCCTGAATGGGTTGTTGCTCGTCAAAAATTAGCCGCGTTATATTATGGACGTGGTGATAACCGCCAAGCTGTAGCAATGTTACAGCAAGGGTTACAACGCCAGCCTCATAATACTGAATTACGCTTAACTTTAGCCAAACTATTGGTTAACGAGCAACAACCACAAGCGGCATTAACGGTATTAGAACAACCTCAAAATGTTGATACAGTCGCTTTTTTGGCGATGCGAGCCGCTTTAGCTCAGCAGTTACAAAATACCGCTTTAGCGCTTAGTAGTTACCAACAATTAGTATTACATGATGCGGCTGATGGCCGCTGGTGGTTGGGGCTTGCGATTGCACAAGAACGAAGTCAGCAATTTATGGCAGCGTTGACCTCTTATCGTCAAGGCGCGGTACATGGTGGTCTTTCTGCTGCATCACAACAATTTATTCAGCAACGAATTATGGCATTACAGATTAAAAGGCGCTAACAGATGCAAATACGCTTACGTAAACGGTTAGGTGATCTGTTGGTTGATGATCATATTATTGCGCAGCAACAACTGGATCAAGCTCTGCAGCAACAGCAACTAACGGGACGCAAATTAGGTGATACCTTAATTGGTATGGGGTTCCTTAGCGAACAACAAATGTTGCAGTTTTTAGCGCGACAGCTTGATATTCCGTTGGTCGATTTAACTCGGCTTGTTATTGATAGCGACGCCGTGAATTTATTATCAGAAGTGCATGCGCGACGGTTACGTGCATTGGTGATTGGTCGTCGTGGTGATGTGTTACGTATCGCAATGAGTGATCCTGCCGATCTTGCTATGCAGGAAGCCTTACTTAACCAATTACAACAGTTTCAGGTCGAGTTTGTTATTGTGCCTGAACGACAGTTAATTACGGCTTTTGATCGTTATTATCGTCGCACTAAAGAAATTGCGTCGTTTGCTGAGCAACTAAATGCTGAGCATCAAACTCAGACTCATTATGGGTTTGGATTTGATGATAGTGATAATGATGAAATGACAGTGGTTAAGCTGATCAATTCCTTATTTGAAGATGCACTGCAAGTAGGGGCGTCTGATATTCATATTGAGCCCGATGAAGATGTACTTCGTATTCGGCAGCGGATCGATGGCATTTTGCATGAAACATTACTTAATGAAAATAGTGTTGCTGCGGCATTAGTATTACGGCTTAAGTTAATGAGTGGGCTGGATATATCAGAAAAACGCTTACCACAAGATGGGCGCTTTAATATTAAGATTCGCGATCATTCAATTGATATTCGTCTTTCAACAATGCCAGTGCAATACGGTGAATCGGTAGTGATGCGATTACTTGATCAATCGGCTGGAATTCTCGATTTAGATCATATTGGTATGCCCAATGATCTTCTGTTACGGCTTCGGCGTCAGCTAAAGCGTCCACATGGCATGATTTTAGTTACCGGGCCAACAGGATCAGGAAAAACTACGACCTTATATGGTGCGCTTAATGAGCTTAATAAACCGGGGAAAAAATTAATTACCGCAGAAGATCCGGTTGAATATCGGTTGTCACGCGTTAATCAAGTACAAGTTAATAATAAAATTGGGCTGACTTTTTCTTCGATTTTACGGACTTTTTTACGCCAAGATCCTGATGTGATTTTAGTGGGTGAAATGCGCGATCAAGAAACCGTTGAAATTGGTTTACGTGCGGCATTAACCGGCCATTTAGTACTCTCGACTTTACACACCAATAATGCGATTGATAGTGCGTTACGAATGATTGATATGCAGGCGCCAGGATACCTAGTTGCGAGTGCAGTAAGAGCCGTATTAGCACAACGGTTAGTGCGGCGTGTATGTCCAGATTGTACACAAGAGGCAGTCTTAGAAAACGAGCAGAAAAGTTGGTTACAAGCGCGTGATTTTAATGAGCGATTACACCATTTTAACTTAGGTTTAGGTTGTCAAAGTTGTAACTTTATCGGTTATAAAGGTCGTGTTGGGGTGTTTGAATTATTAGAGTTTGACCAATCTATGATGGATGCATTACGCAATAATAATGCGGTTCTATTTAGTCAAATCGCACGACAAAGTGCTGGTTATAAGCCATTGGTTGAGTCAGCCTTAGCCTTAGCTTACGCGGGTATCACTAGCTTAGATGAAGTGATGACATTAGCGGAAGGGGATTTTTATGATGGCTATATTGGGTAATATATAAATGAAACGATTTAATTATCGTGGCCGTGGTGCTCAAGGGACGATTTTACGCGGACAGGTCGAAGCTTTAACTCAATCGGCGGCAACCGATCAATTATTACGCCAAGGAATTATCCCATTAGAAATTAAACTGGCAACACATCATCGTCCATCATTAACGTTTGATGGGTTATGGCAACGGCAGTTACCCATTGAAGTTTTGGTGATTTTCTGTTGCCAGCTTTATAGCTTAACCAAAGCGGGAGTACCATTGTTACGTGCATTTAAAGGCTTAGAGCAAAGTGCCAGTCATTTATTATTACGCTCAACTTTAGCAGATGTGATAACTGAACTGACCAATGGTCATTCGCTGTCTGCGGCAATGCAGCAACATCCACGGGTATTTTCTGATTTATTTGTGTCGATGATCCATGTTGGTGAAAATACAGGACGGTTAGATCAAACCCTATTGCAGTTGGCGAATTACTACCAACAAGAAATGGATACTCGGCGCCAGATTAAATCTGCAATTCGCTATCCGATGTTTGTTATGATTGCGATTGGGCTGGCAATGGTGGTGTTAAATACTCAAGTTATTCCTCAATTTGCCGGTATGTTTGCTCGGTTTGGGGTTGATTTACCTTGGCCGACTCAAGTATTAATATTGACCTCAAATCTGTTTGTTTATTATTGGCCATTGATGGTTATTAGCATTGGCGCAATGTGGGTTGGAATAAGGTTGTGGCGTAATACCCCCCAAGGACAACGGCAATGGGATCTGTGGCGATTAAAAACGCCTATTATCGGAACTATTATTAACCGTGCTTTGATGGCTCGATTTTCTCGTACTTTTGCGCTAATGATGCGTGCTGGTGTTCCATTAAATCAAGCCTTAAAAATGGCCGCAGAAGCATTAGATAATCGCTTTTTAGAGCAGCGGTTATTAGACATGAAATTAGGCATTGAAAGTGGCAGTAGCATTGCAATAACCGCGGCTAATACTGATATTTTTACGCCATTAGTACTACAGATGATTGCCGTTGGTGAAGAGACTGGGCAAATTGACGAATTATTATTAGAAGCTGCTGATTTTTATGACCGTGAAGTTGATTATGACTTAGCGACGTTAACTGCCCGTATCGAACCGCTGTTATTAGTGGTGGTATCAGCCATGGTGTTATTACTTGCCCTTGGTATCTTTTTACCGATGTGGGGAATGTTAGATGTTGCTAATGCTGGATAATAGCGAATAAATAACAGCTTTTTAATATTGTTGTAATAACTGATTGAATTATTATTTCGATAATTAATAAATATATTAACAGTTAATTTAGTTGATAGGAAAATTAACGTTCATTGGTATTCTGTAAAAGAATAATAGTTATATTAATTGGTATTATTCCTTGGTTAGTTATTAATTTCTTACAAATAATAAATTGTAATATTTTATCTGGATGCGAAACTAATCGCGTATTTTAGTAATCAATTATATTACTATCAATAATTATAATTAATGCAGTTAAACACCCATTGTTGATTGTGTTAGTTATTGTTATTTAGTTATTAATTTCCATTAGATTGTTGTTTGTAAATATGATTTTTTTTAGTAAAAAACCGCTATTGTCACCATTAGTGGTTATTTTCGACGGTCATTATTTGGATTGAGCATAATTTAATATTGGTCATTAGCTTCAATAACGAATGAAAATAAAACTATTTATTATATCGAATATTTAGTGCTTGAATGCAATTAATGTGATTGCAGGGCATTCATTTACTTACATACCGACTCAAGGTCGAGCTGAAGTGAATACACAGGGAAAAGGATGACATTATGAAACGTCAAAACGGTTTTACATTAATTGAACTCGTGGTTGTGATTGTTATTTTAGGTATTTTAGCCGTTACTGCGGCTCCTAAATTTTTGAACCTTCAAGATGATGCGCGTGCGTCTTCACTGCAAGGCTTAAAAGGTGCGATTGAAGGTGCAGCAGGTATTACTTATGGTAAGGCTGCTATTCAGGGGGTTGAGAGCGTATCTACAGCCGCTACTACTTTTGATGGTATCGAGATTATTTATGGTTACCCAACAGCAACATCGGCAGCATTAGCAGCAGCTGTGACTGGTCTTGCTGATGATTGGAAAGTGGTTGCAGCTCCAACGGATGGTAAAATTAAATATACTTACAAAAGTAATGATACAACTGATACATGTATCGTTACTTACACACAAGCAACAAGTCCATCAGTCGCAGCTTCTACTTCGATAATATATGGTCCAGGTTGTACTGAACCAGTACAATCATAATTAATATTTAGCGCTCTGCGGAGCGCTATTTAATGATGTTATTTTTATTTTAAATAGCATCATTAAATACTATTGAGCAAAGGTTAACGCTGTGGCGCGACAACAAGGGTTCACCTTAATTGAATTGGTGATGGTGATTATTGTATTGGCGATTATTTCCGTTACTGCTGCCAGTCGCTACGCTTCTAAATCAAGTTTTAGTGCTGAGTTAATGCGTGATCAAGCGATTACCATTGCGCGTCAAATTCAAATTAGCGCCATGCAGCAACAGCAATTAGCATGCGCTACCTTGACTATTACCGAATCGTTATTTGGTTGTACGACTCAACAAAACCCCACAAATTATCTTACGACAGCACACGATCAGGTCACGATCACCCCGAACTATTTTTTTGGTTTTAATTTACTCGGTCAGCCATTTAATCCACAAAGTGAGCGTCAGTGTATGACGGGATCAGGTTGTGAGATCACCTTTACGGCTAATAATAATCAGGCGAAAATGTGTATTAATCCGCAAGGTTACATTCATACTGGGGCTTGCTTATGAAACGTTTTGTTCATCACTGTCAACGTGGATTTACACTGATTGAAATGATCATCACATTGGTTATTTTTGCTGTTGCGATGGTTGTTTTAAGCCGATTTTTATTTCCACAAATTACTCTATCAGCCCAATCTCATTACCAAGCACGTGCAGCGGCACTTGCTAATGCAATGATGACGGAAATTTTATCGCGTAAATTTGATATAAATAGTGATGATAATGGTGAGCAGATCCGTTGTGATGATACTCAGGATTTGCAAGGAAAGGCGATTACAAACCCGTGTGTTTTAGATTTAAAACCTAATTATGAACGGCAGCAGTTTATTACGGTTGATGATTATATCGGTTGTTGGCAGGGAAAATCAGCAGTATGTGAGGACGGTAATGGCGTGGCGTTAAGTAATGCCGTTGGTGATTCAATTGCCGCCGATTACAGTCATTTTACGGTGACAATAGCTGTTTTTTACGATAGCAGCTTAACGAATACTCCTGACTCTCTGTCGGCTATTGCGGCTACTCCGCATAATTATAAGCGTATTAATATGGTGGTTGATAGTGGTCGTTATGGGCGTTATCAGTTTGCTGCTTATCGAGGTAATTATTAATGTTATTAGGGCGATCGCAAGGATTTACCTTAATTGAATTAGTGATGGTGATAGTGGTGATGAGCATTATCACGCTGGGTATTGGCCGCTTTGTGAGTTTGGGTACTGAAGGTTATTTACACACTCGTGATCGTGAACAATTACAATCTCAAGCGCGATTTGCCGTTGAACGTTTAACGCGTGAATTACGTAATGCCGCCCCCAATAGTCTGCAACTTACGGTTGATGGGCGATGCTTATCGTTTAAGCCCATTCAATACAGTGGTGATTATAGTAATCCAACCTTAACTGACATTACTACCATCACCGCTTTTATGACACAGACAACAGCTCCCCAATTTCAAGTGGGGATGATGGTGGCTATTAACCCACATAAATGGCTCGATTTTGAATCAGGTAGTGAGCAGATTGCTACGGTAACCGCGATAAATAAAGGAACAGCGGCTAATCAATGGTTATTTGAACTTGATGGGCAATATCGTTTTGCGAGTGGTTCATTGGCATCACGTTTTTATATTTATATTCAAACTGTACGCTTTTGTATTGAAAATAATAGTCTGACACGCACTGTGATTGACAACATGGGTACTGAGTCAGCAGCCATTGTATTAGCTCAATATATTGATGAAAGCTTGTCTTTCTTTGAATTGGATCATGCCGCCCTTGCACGCAGTGCCTTAGTTGCGTGGCAATTTACCTTTATTCGTAATGGTGAATCGAGCCGCTATGACCATACTGTACAGGTGATGAATGCGCCGTAAATCTTCTGTTTCATTAATCTCACAATCTGGTAGTGCTTTGGTTGTCGCAATTTTTATTATTACAGTCATGTCGATGATGGCTGCTGCGATGATCAAAATAAATGCATCTCAAGTCGTTACAACAACGCAAGAAGTATTGGGCACTCGCGCATGGTTCGTTGCGCATAGCGGTATTGAAATTAGCTTAAATGCCTTATTTCCGATTGGAAATCCTCAGCAAATGTTGGCTTGTGAGGATGTACCGACTCAAATTTCGTTGGTAGATTTTGATGGCTGTAAGGTTGCTATTGAGTGTGATGAGTATGGCGCAGAGACAACTCGGCGGATTCAATTACGTAGTATTGGTCGCTGTGGTAGTGGTCAATATCAAGTCGTTCGCCAGCAACAAGTATGGGTTAAAGGACTAGCGCGATGACACTTATTTCAAAACTTATAATTTGGCTATGGGCTGCTTTATTCGCAACTTTTGCAGTGAACGCTACAGCATCAAATCAGACGAACTATTGTGAATATTTTCCGCAAGTTGCACAGTCGCATTCAAAAACAAAATTAGATGGTCAATTAATAAGGATGGGGTTTCAATATCCCTATTTTAAATCTGAAAATAATAAAAAATATCAATTAGGTTTTAACCATTTTATTGATCAAGGAGGAGATAGAGATAAATCATGTCAAAATCTATCAAGTCAATGGGCCTGTGAAGTGGACTCGAGCTTGATAGTCAGATCTAAACAAATGCCAATAATGCCCACTTATAATATTCCGTCGAGTGATATTGTATGTAGTGATCCAGAATTAGAGCAATATCGCGATCAATGTATTGAGAGTTATGGCGATAATAATATTTTAATGTTACCGCCTGGGAATTATTTAAAAGTTGAATTAGGCTCAAAAACTCGAACTCAATTACAAGGCGGTATCTATAAAATAAAACAATTATTGGTGATGCAAGGCGCCAATATTACGGTAGCAAAAGGCCAGCAAGCAATTGTTTATGTCGAACAAGCAGCGTTAAGTGGAAATGTTAATAAGGGCGGTTCGCCTGATGAACTTTATATATTTGGTACTAATGATGATGCGAATTCTTTTGTTTCTGATGTTGAAATAAAAGCCTCAATTAACTTATCCAGTACGGTTGAGATGGTGGGTTATTTGTATTCTGCTGGCAATATTAACATCTCTGCAAATTATGGTAATAAGGTGGATATTGCCGATCGGCCTCAAACCTTACGTGGCGCAGTAACGGCGCGTAATTTACGAATTGATACCGACAGTAATATTTGGGCTGGGGGATCTTGTGTGCAAGAGAAAGAATATGATTTGGTTATTACCCCTGAAAAAGCACAGATATTAAGTTGTGATCGTTTACCGGTAACGTTTAATGTTCATCAAAAAAATAATCACCAGATAGACACGACTTATAATGGCAATATTGTCGTATCAACGAGTTTAAATAAGCCCACTCTTGCCTATTGGTTTTTGTCTGAAAATGATAATACTAACGCTAATGATGCCTCAGAGCTCATTAATGTGAGGGTAATTAATGGCGTTGCTAGGTTATGGTTAAAAAGTGAAAACCATATTGGAAATATTAATGTTAGTGGGTTTTTACGACAAAATACGAGCGTATTAGCGACAGCTATAGGGCAATATACTGTTGTGCCTTTTAAGTTTGAAATCAGTCGTACCCCTTTAAAAATAATCGCTAATAAGCCTTATGACATTACTGTAAAAGCAATGGCTTGTGCTGATGACAAAAACAGTAATACGGTCGCGAAAGGCTACAGTGGTACTAGATCATTATCATTGGAAACTCAATTTATAGCACCCGCGACTCAAGCTAATAGCAAGGTTGAATTACGCGCGAATCCTCAACGCTCCTGGTCCACAGATGAGGCGCAGTTAGTGTTTAAAAAAGGGATAGCTCTGGGGCAGTTAAGGTATTCAGATGCAGGTAAAGTCGTGCTGAATATTATCGATCGTGATTGTAATCGTGAGCAAGGCTGTGACATTGGAACATCCGTAAAATTTCAAGCTGATGATTGGACTCAATTAGATGGCTCGGTGATGATTCACTCTCGACCGTGGACCTTTGCGATGTGCCCTCAAACAGGAGCTAGTTTTGAAGGCACTATCAATAGTGGCAATGGTTTGGGAGCGGCTGGTGATGGGTTTGTTGTTCAAGCGAAACCCTTACAATGGCAAGCTGGTGATATTCACGAAAAGGCGGCGATCATTGATGTTAATCAAGATCAATATTGCCAGCGACCGATTACGGCTAACTTTTTTGCTCAAGACGCGCCAGTTGCAACAGTGACCGCTAAAATAGCAGGGATTGCAACGCCCAAAAATGGGGTTCAAGGTGAGCTAAGTGGGCGAACTTATCAAAAAAATAATCAATATCATGACACTACCGCACTGCTGTTTACGGATTTACGGTGGAGTGAAGTGGGAAGCGTGAAGCTAGCCATGACATCCTCTAATTATCTCGGTATGACAATAAACCCCAGTCAGCGTGCCATTGGACGTTTTTATCCAAAACAATTGGTGATTAAAGACAGTAGCATCATCAATGCTCATACTGAATCATCCCCATTTACTTATATGGATCAAACCTTCAATGCCAATGCGACTATTGAAGCACAAAATGCAGCGGGTAAACCGACACGTAATTACAGTGCATTTGATTCGACATTGAAAGAAAATTTGCAATTAACTGCGGTTGATCTTCATGTGAAAAATAGTCCTAATGATCTCAGTTTACGGCTTGATCAATCTAATTTAGTTGATGGCTGGCAGCACGACTGGCAACAAGCACAATTAACCATTACCGATGGTGAGCTGACGTTCAAGCGTTTACCTCAAAACGGTAATCATTCAGCAGCAGTGATGACAACTGCTGATGGTCCGTTTACGGTGGGGCTTGGATTATCAGTGCAATCTCGTTCAGAATGCTCGACATTGGGGTGTACAGATTTTGCGGATAAGACGCAGTTATTACAACGCTATAATCAGCCACAACGATTAACGGCACCACTTAATGGCTCGGTTGATAGCCGTTATGGTCGCATGGTATTAGAAAATGTGAATGGTGTATTTAATCAGCCGTTAACGATGCCACTTAAAGTGGAGTATTGGAATGGCCATCAATTTGAAGTGAATAGCGATGATAGTGGTTCACGATTTAATAGTGAGTGGTCATGCAAACACATTATCTATACCTCAAAGCCACATCAGCAAGCCCATTTAGGGATGATTGCCAGCAACGTCTTACGAGGTGAGAATTATTCTTTAAAGGCATTACCGGCACTTGAAGAAAATGACACTTATTTAAAACAACAACTTCGTTTTTGGGTAAGAATTGCCGCTCAGCCAGCAATGAATATTGGGTGTACGACGACTAAAACGACCAATCAACCATGGTTAACATTTAACTGGCGTGGGATTGGCGACGAGGATCCATCAGGGTTGGTGACCTTTGGCAGCTATCGAGGTAATGATAGAATCATTTATCGAGCTGAAAAAGGTCTCAATCAACCCATCGAGTAAATAAATTGCGTGTCTGGACGTAGTTTAGCGATCCATATCTTGTTTCACTAAGGTGCACTTGATACATTGAGCGCAATTTACGATTTTTTAACGCTTGCAGGAATAGCTGAAGACTATGTTTAAGAAGCTTCGTGGCATGTTTTCCAATGACTTGTCTATTGACTTGGGCACTGCCAACACCCTTATTTATGTCAAAGGACAAGGAATTGTTCTTGATGAACCCTCTGTTGTGGCTATTCGTCAAGATCGCGCGGGGGCAACCAAAAGTGTTGCTGCAGTAGGCCATGATGCCAAATTAATGCTTGGCCGTACGCCAGGTAATATTGCCGCGATTCGTCCAATGAAAGATGGCGTTATTGCCGATTTTTATGTGACTGAAAAAATGTTGCAGCACTTTATTAAACAAGTGCATGACAATAGCTTTTTACGTCCAAGTCCACGAGTATTAGTGGCTGTGCCTTGTGGTTCAACTCAAGTTGAACGCCGTGCTATTCGTGAATCAGCGCAAGGTGCTGGTGCGCGTGAAGTTTACCTTATTGATGAACCAATGGCGGCGGCAATTGGTGCTGGTATGCCAGTATCTGAAGCAACGGGCTCAATGGTGATCGATATCGGCGGTGGTACTACTGAAGTTGCGGTTATATCATTAAACGGTGTGGTGTATTCATCATCTGTTCGTATTGGTGGTGATCGCTTTGATGAAGCGATTATTAACTATGTACGTCGTAACTACGGCAGCTTGATTGGTGAAGCAACCGCTGAGCGTATTAAGCACGAAATTGGTTCGGCTTATCCTGGTGATGAAGTCCGTGAAATTGAAGTCCGTGGCCGTAACCTTGCTGAAGGTGTTCCACGTAGCTTTACCTTGAACTCCAATGAAATTTTAGAAGCATTGCAAGAGCCGTTAACGGGGATTGTATCTGCGGTTATGGTTGCGCTTGAGCAATGTCCTCCAGAGTTAGCGTCTGATATTTCAGAGCGTGGCATGGTATTAACTGGTGGTGGTGCATTATTACGCGATCTTGATCGTCTTCTTACTGAAGAAACAGGTATTCCTGTTGTTGTGGCAGAAGATCCATTAACGTGTGTAGCTCGTGGGGGCGGTAAAGCGCTTGAAATGATCGATATGCATGGTGGCGATCTCTTCAGCGAAGAATAAGACCATCATAGGATCCTAATTAAACAGGTTATAGTGTTATATGAAACCTATATTTGGCAGAGGTCCATCTCTGCAATTACGCCTGTTTCTTGCCATATTATTATCGGCTAGCTTAATGCTAGCCGATAGTCGTCTTGGTGCTTTTGCCAATATTCGTTATTTATTGAATTCGGCGGTCGCACCGCTGCAATATGCGGCAAACTTACCGCGTGAAATGTTAGATGTCCTGCGTGGGCAATTCAGTTCTCATCAACGACTATTGACTGAAAATAAAGCATTAAAACGTGATTTATTAGTCATGAAAAGTAATGTGTTATTACTCGATCAATTACAGCAAGAAAACCAGCGTTTAAGAGATTTACTCGGCTCTCCATTTGTGCGTGATGAACGTAAAATGGTCGCTGAAGTAATGGCGGTTGACTCTGATCCTTATAGTTATCAAGTAATGATAAATAAAGGCCGTGTCGATGGCGTTTATGAAGGCCAACCGGTGATCAATGATAAAGGTATTGTCGGCCAAGTGTCTTATGTTGGCGCGCATAATAGTCGCGTGTTATTGCTCATTGATCCTACTAATGCAATTCCAGTCCAGGTAGTGCGTAATGATATTCGTGTTATTGCCACTGGTGGTGGACGTAACCATCAGATTTTATTAGAACATGTACCAAGTAGTACCGATATTAAAAAGGGTGATCTACTGGTGAGCTCTGGCTTAGGTGGACGTTATCCTGAAGGCTATCCTGTGGCGCGAGTGACATCATTTACCTTTGATAATAAACGTCCATTTGCGCAAATTACAGCCAAGACCACAGTCCAGTTTGATCGTTTGCGTTATTTGTTATTGGTATGGCCAACTGATCGCACAAAAATGAAAGATCAAACGGCGGTAACTGCTGACGGTGCGCCAATAGCAACTGCGGTGACACCCGTTAATACAACGGATCCTGTGACACTGACCGCCCCTGCCGTAAACCTAACGGAGCCTGTGGTACCAGCGCCAAGGAAGGTAAATAATGCCAACGAATAAAGCACATGGTCGAATTTGGATTTGGCTGTCATTTCTATTTGCATTGGTGTTACAAGCCGTACCGTGGCCGGGAGAGTTAGAACCGTTTCGACCATCATGGGTTGTGCTTGTGACGTGTTATTGGGTGTTAGCATTACCGCATCGCGTTAATGTTGGTACTGCGTTAGTCGTCGGTCTACTGTGGGATTTAACCTTAGGTTCAACGTTGGGTGTACGCGGCTTAATGTTGTCTGTGATTGCTTATATTATTGCGCTTAATTTTAGAGTCTTACGTAATTTATCATTATGGCAGCAAGCAATTGTGATAGCGTTATTGTCATTGGCAGCTAAATTAATTGAATTCTGGGCGGAATATTTAGTTTCAAATATTAGTTTTTATCCACAGCAATTCTTTGCCGTGCTATTAAACTTTATATTATGGCCGTGGTTATTCTTATTATTACGTCGAATTCGACGTAAATTCGCTATTCGTTAGTTATTATTAATATTATAGGGGGAGCCAATTGGTGTCCCCCTTTGCTCTTTTGGTGCAATTATTTAACAATTATTGCTGATCAACATATTATTTAAAAAGGATAATTATGATGTCTATTCAACTTTATCTCGCCTCTGGTTCGCCACGTCGAATGGAGCTTTTAACCCAACTTGGTTATAACTTTGAACGGGTGGTGGTAGATGTTGAAGAATGTCATCAAGCTCAAGAAACAGCCGCCCAATATGTTCAACGCTTATCACATGATAAAGCTTTTGCTGGTGTAAAAGCGGCGAATAATGACATCCCAGTACTGGGGGCTGATACAATTGTTGTAGTAGATCAACAAATTCTAGAAAAACCTGTCGATTTTGAGGATGCTGCGCGTATGCTGAGGTTATTATCAGGACGGCAACATCAAGTCATGACAGCTGTCACCTTAGCGACACAATCGCATAGCCAAACCTGTTTAGTTACCACTCAAGTGTGGTTTAAAACTCTGTCTGATAACGATATTAAAAAATACTGGCAAAGTGGTGAACCGCAAGACAAAGCCGGAAGCTATGGTATTCAGGGCATAGGTGGCAAATTTATTACCCGTATCGACGGCAGCTATTACGCTGTGATGGGGTTACCGTTAGTGGAAACCGACATCATGGTACAAGATTTTTTAAAATTATAAGTAGAGGCAACCATGGGCACTGAGCTGCTAATAAATGTGACGCCGAGTGAAACACGGGTCGCAATGATTGAAGGGGGTGTTTTGCAAGAGATTCACATTGAACGTGAATCAAAGCGAGGCATCGTCGGCAATATTTATAAAGGACGTGTTAGTCGCGTTTTACCGGGAATGCAGGCTGCATTTGTTGATATCGGTTTAGATAAAGCGGCTTTTTTACATGCATCAGACATTGTTCCTCACACTGAATGTGTGGCGGAAAATGAAAAAAAACAATTTAAAGTGCGCGATATCTCAGAGTTGGTCCGTCAAGGCCAAGACATCGTAGTCCAAGTGGTTAAAGATCCTCTAGGAACGAAAGGGGCGCGTTTAACCACCGATATTACGTTACCATCGCGTTATTTAGTGTTTATGCCAGGTGCAAGTCATGTTGGTGTATCACAACGGATTGCGTGTGAAAAAGAACGTGATCGATTGAAGAAAGCAGTGTCACAGCATTGTGATCATCTTGGTGGGTTTATTATTCGCACTGCTGCAGAAGGCGCTGATCCGGATGAAGTTGCACAAGATGCGGCATTCCTTAAGCATTTATGGCGTAAGGTCATCGAGCGTCGAGCGAAATACAAACCTCGTTCAATGTTATATGGTGAGCTTGGATTAGCACAGCGTATTTTACGTGATTTTGTCGGCACTGAAATTAACCATATTCAGGTCGATTCGCGAGTGGCGTTTGATAAACTCAAAGAATTTACTGATGAGTTTGTGCCTGAGGTTACCGAAAATATTGAATATTATTCAGGTGATCAGCCTATCTTTGATCTTTATGACACCGAAGCTGAAATTCAACGTTCGCTTGATCGCAAAGTAGAAATGAAATCGGGTGGTTATTTGATCATTGATCAAACGGAGGCCATGACCACTATTGATATTAATACTGGTGCATTTGTTGGTCGTCGCAATCTGGATGAAACCATTTTCAATACCAATATCGAAGCAACGAAAGCCATTGCACGCCAATTACGATTACGTAATTTAGGTGGTATTATTATTATCGATTTTATTGATATGGCACTAGAAGAGCACCAACGTCGCGTATTGCAAGCGTTAGAGCAGGCATTATCATTTGATCGCGTTAAAACCAATATCAATGGCTTTACCCAGTTAGGGTTAGTCGAAATGACCCGTAAGCGTACCCGTGAGAGTATTGAGCATGTACTATGCAATACTTGTCCGTCTTGTGAAGGTCGCGGTACGGTTAAAACAGTTGAGAGTGTGTGCTACGAAATTTTACGTGAAATCACCCGTGTTAATCGTGCCTATGATGCTGATCGGTTTGTGGTTTATGTCTCATCGGCTGTCGGTGATGCTTTAGCGGGTGATGAATACCATGCGCTTGCTGAGCTGGAAGTGTTTATTGGTAAACAAGTGAAAATTAAACCAGAGCCTCTTTATACTCAAGAGCAGTTTGATGTAGTTATGATGTAACATATTAATGAGGAAGTAATAGTGCCGAAAATACTCGTACGTCTTGTACGCGGTGGGTTATGGTTGATAGTGATTGTAGCGTTATTATTAGCATCATTAGTCACTAGTCTAAGGTTACTGCTTCCTCATCTTAATGATTACCGCCAGCCGATAGCCCATTGGGTATCACAGCAGGCGGATATTTCCCTACAATTAGCGCATATTGATGGACGTTGGGAAGCTGCTGGGCCAGCTATCACATTAACAGGCGTTACCGTTGCAGCTCAACCACATTCTCAACCATTGGCTAATATTGGTCAGGTTTCATTTTATTTTGATATTTGGCATTCAGCATTGCACTTGCGGCCCATTTTTAAGCAAGTCGCTATTGGTCAGGTTGATCTTGATCTTACCAAAATAAAGTCATCTTCACCGGCGACTAATGTAGCCGATGTCAGCTTAGCTCAGCGTTTAGAACAGCTGTTTTTTACACGCTTAGGTCAGTTCCAACTCCTCGATTCATCGGTGTCTTTTATTGCTCCATCCGGCGCTCAACAACAACTGAACATTAAACAACTTGATTGGGCTAATATTGATGGTCGACATCTGGCGCAAGGCAGTATTAATTTTGCCAATACAGATTTAGGACAATTGGCCGTTAAAGCCAATATTTCAGAACAAGGTGGGCTTGATAGTCTGTCTGGTACGTTATATATCAAAGGTAAGCATATATCAGTAACACCGTGGTTGAACAAGCAATTGGCTGGCGTGGCAAACATTACCGATAGCGAAATAGGGGTTGAAGCATGGCTAACCCTCAATAACGGCCAGATTATGACAGGTAAAGCTAAAGTTGATAACAGCATTATTGATTGGCAAGCGGGTAATCAACAACATCAGATTAAAATTAAACAGGGGCTGGTGGCGTTAAGACCGATTCGACTGGCGGATGGTTCAAGCACATGGCGTATTGATACTGAACAATTTGTTATTTATACCGATGATGTCGTATGGCCAACGTTTGATATTGCGGGCCAATTACGTTTTGGTGAGCATGATCAGTTAAAACAATGGAAATTAGCCTTAAGTAATATTGCGTTACAGCGACTATTACCCTTAATTAATTTCTTACCGCCAACCAATAAGCTGGTCAATGCGGTGCAGCATCTTAAACCAAGTGGGTTGTTAACACATATTCGCGTTGCGGGTGAAGCAAATGAAGTTCCGCGTTTTTCGTTTAAGGTGCAGCAGTTAAGTGTCAAACCATGGCAATGGGTTCCTGGTATTAATCATTTAAATGCCACCATTGCAGGAAATGGTCACCAAGGTAAGATCTCACTGAATGTGGCGGCAGATAGCTTTGCTTATGATCGTGTGTTTTCAAAGCCTTTAAAAATAAATCAAGCTCAGGTGCAGGCGTATTGGCATCGAAATGGACACCAAACAACGGTATGGAGTGATCGACTTGCCGTGGCAACGCCGGATTTAACCTTTGCCGGTCAAGCTCGCGTTGATATTCCCACGACTGGCTCGCCATGGTTATCATTATTTGGTGAAGCTAATGTGGTTGATGCGGGTCAAACTTGGCGTTATTTACCTCGCCCTGCGCTGGGGGATCGCTTAACTAACTATTTAGCCTCTGCAATTAAAGGCGGCAAGGTTAAGTCAGCCCGTATTTTATGGTATGGCGCTCTTAATGCATTTCCATATCAGCATCATGATGGTGTTTTTCAAGCTTTTGTGCCGTTAACACAGGCGAAATTTAGTTTTGATCCTGCATGGCCTTTACTACGTGATCTTCAACTTAAGTTGTTATTTGAAAATGACAAAATGTATCTTGATGCGAATCATGTCAAAACCTTAGATGCGAGCAGTTCTAAAGTGGTTGGGGAGGCAGATTTAGCCCCTAATGGTCGGCTTAAACTAGCGATAGATCTTGCTGCTACAGGGCCACAAGTTCATCAATATATGTTGAATAGCCCCTTAGCAACGTCTGTTGGTAGTGCACTGACGACCATCGATGTGACCGGCCCTGTTACTGCCAAGCTTAATTTGGATATTCCATTTGATAGTAACAATGTCGGTGCTAGCGGTAAGGTGTATTTTAACCATAACTCGATTACATTGAAGACCCCTCATTTAGCCATTGAAAATGTTAACGGTAGCTTAAGTTTTAATAATAGTGCCATTAAAGCGCAACGGCTGACGGGGATGTTATACCAGCAACCGATCACCTTTGGGTTTGATGGTAATAACGTTAAAAATTCGGCTGATTATAAAGTTAATGTCAGTGTTGGTGGGCAATGGCAATTGGCTAAGTTACACGATTATTTACCCGCAACTTTATTAGATAACCTAAGTGGTAGTAGTGATTGGCACGGTTTGGTTGGGGTTGATATTAAGCCTCAAGGTTTTAGTTATACAGTGGGTGTTAAGGTGCCATTAATTGATGTTAGTAGCCAATTGCCTTACCCATTACAGCAACGAAAACATACCGCATCAGCGTTTACGATAAAAGTTGAGGGTGATAAAAATCAATTAAAGGTTAATGCAGATCTGCCAAATGTTGCTTATCAAGGTCAGATTTCGTTGTTGGCATCAGTGCCTAAGATTACCGCTAGTAATCTGACTATTGGCATTAAAAAGTTATTAACGCCGCCACTGCAAGGTCAGCTTGTGCAGATTAATAGTCGCGCGCTGAATGCAGATCAATGGTTAGCTGTCGTGAAAAAATTGCGTGATAGTCATACAGGATCATCTGTTACTGCGAGTAGCCCTGCTTTTTCAGTACCATTGCCGACACGAGTGATGGCTAAAATTGGTCAATTAACCTTAGGCGGGCTTAACTGGCATCAGGTTGATACTGTTGCAACGCATGCTCGTGGGTGGTCAATTAAGTTAGCGTCACAAGAAGCGAGTGGTTATATCTCATGGATAAAAAATCAGCCACTAAATGTTATTTTAAAATCGTTACACCTTAATCTTCCTCAATTAAATCAGCAACCGCCCGCGGAATTATTAAGCCCTATCTTAACGGCAAAACCACAATCAACTGTAGTTACCGCGAACGATAGCAGCATTATGGCGGCCATACCTGCGATAGATTTATCGATTGCTGATGCTTGGTTACAAGGCTACCGGTTGGGATCTGTTACCGCGAACGTAATTAAACATAACCAGCAACTACAATTACAGCAGTTTAAGATTCAATCGGGAAATGTGAAATTAACGGCTTCGGGTGATTGGAGCATACGCGACCATCAAAATCACACTAAACTTGATGCTGTTATTAGTGGCACTAACAGTACCGATTTACTTGATCGGTTTGGCATTTCCGGTGGTGTACAAAATGCGCCATTTAATACTCATGTCATCGTTAACTGGCAAGGTACGCCTTGGGGGATTGATCGTACAACATTAAATGGTACGGTGAAGACGGACATTGGTAAAGGTATCGTCAGTGGTGTTGGTGGTGCAGGGCGCCTCTTAGGTTTATTTAGTCTTGATTCAATTATTCGAAAAATGAAACTCGATTTTTCAGGGGTATTTGATAATGGCTTAGCCTTTAATTATATTCGTGGTAACGGCACCATTAAAGACGGTATTTTCGATAGTAATAATATTAAGATGCAGGCGTTAGCTGGCGATATGTATATCAACGGTAAAGTGAACCTGATTGATGAAAAGGTAAATGCTAACGTTAAATTTATTCCTGATTTCACCTCGGGATTACCTGTGATGACCGCATTTGCAGTGGCACCACAAGTCGCATTGTATGTGTTTGCAATATCAACCGTATTGTCACCCGTATTAGATGTTATTACTCAAGTAAATTACCAAGTTACAGGGCCAATAGCATCGCCAAAGGTTGTCGAGCGTTCTCGTCTGGAAGGTGAATATAAAATCCCAGAGAGTAATAGTTTTAAAGAGTAAGTGCTTTTAAGAACAAGCGTGTTTAAGTTGTGCTTGTCACGAGCGTTATGACGTTTGATAAATCTGATGTATTTCAGAATAGTTCAGGGAGATTGCCATGACCAAAATTGGTGTAGTACAAATGAATTCAGGCACTGATCCTGAGCGTAACCTGAGCCAGATAAAAAAGTTTATGCAAGGGTTGCAACTTCAAGGGGCAAAATTAGTTGTTACCCCTGAAAATAGTGTCGTTTTTGGCAGTAAAGCCGATTATCAACGTTGGGCAGAGCCCCTCGGTAAAGGTCCATTACAGCAACAATTATCTCAATATTCTCAACAGTTAGGAATTTGGTTATTGATTGGCTCTATGCCGATTCTTCAAGCAGATGGTAGCATTACGACTACTGCTATCTTATTTGATGATCAAGGTAAGTTACATGCGCACTATAATAAAATGCACATGTTTGATGTAGATGTTGCTGATAAACACCATAGTTACCGTGAGTCTGATACCTTTAAAGCAGGCGATGAAATTAAAGTGATTGATACGCCTTTTGGCAAGCTAGGATTATCCATTTGTTATGATATTCGCTTTCCACAGTTGTACAGTCAATTACGCCAGCAAGGTGCTGATATCATAGTGATTCCAGCAGCATTTACTAAGCTAACTGGACGCGCTCATTGGGAAGTGTTAGTGCGTGCTCGTGCTATTGAAACCCAGTGTTGGGTAGTGGCTGCAGCACAATGGGGCGAGCATAATGAAACGCGAGAAACCTGGGGGCACTCAATGATTGTTGATCCTTGGGGGCAAGTGATTGCCTGTCAACAACAAGGAACGGGTGTTCTGATAGCAAATGTTGATTTACAATTAGCACATAAGATCCGTACCAATATGCCAGTGGCTGATCATGCCCGATTGGTGTTCAGTCATATTCAATAACTAAGAGCAAATTAATGACCCTTAACACTGTAGAAAGTACCATGCTAGACCAATCAGGTCTCGGTCGTGATGAATTGCATAATATTCTTGGCTTAATTGCTACCCGTGATGTTGATTATGCTGATATATATTTTCAGTCATGCTGGCATGAGTCGTTAGTTTTAGAAGACAGTATTATCAAAGATGGCTCGTTTAATATTGATCGTGGTGTCGGTGTACGTGCTGTTGCGGGTGAGAAAACAGGCTTTGCTTATTCAGATCAAATTAATCTATTAGCATTAACTCAAAGCGCAAAAGCTGCTCGTGGTATTGTGCGTCAAGG
Organism: Photobacterium sp. NCIMB 13483; assembly: GCF_003025475.1. NCBI lineage: Bacteria > Pseudomonadati > Pseudomonadota > Gammaproteobacteria > Vibrionales > Vibrionaceae > Photobacterium > Photobacterium sp. NCIMB 13483. The sequence goes on along the minus strand of NZ_PYLV01000027.1, from coordinate 17,607 downwards.
TGGTGATGGCAAAGTACAAACATTCACACCAATGGCATCATCTGGTATTTATTCCCCAATTAATCCATTGGGCAGTTTTGATAAATTTCAAAAGATCGCCTTACTTGAAGAAATTGATCGCTATATTCGCACCAAAGAGCCGTTAGTTACTGAAGTCTCAGCCAGCATTAATGGCGTTTATGAAGAAGTCTTAGTTGCCGCGCTTGATGGCACTTACGCGGCGGATATTCGTCCATTAGTACGATTATCTATTACGGTTTTGGTTGAGAAAGGCGATAAGCGTGAACGCGGCAGTGCTGGTGGTGGCGGTCGTTATGGTTATGAACGTTTTTTAACTGAAGATACGACGGGTAAAAGCCAAGCGATTTTCTTTGCTGATGAAGCTATTCGTCAAGCATTAGTGAACCTTGAAGCCGATGCAGCACCAGCGGGCACGATGCCGATTGTATTAGGTGCTGGTTGGCCCGGCGTTTTATTGCATGAAGCTGTTGGTCACGGTTTAGAAGGTGACTTTAACCGTAAAGGTTCATCAATGTTTGCCGGGCAAATGGGACAACAAGTGACATCGCCGTTATGTACTATTGTTGATGATGGTACATTAGTTGATCGCCGTGGCTCAATTAATATTGATGATGAAGGTACGCCTGCGCAACATAATGTACTCGTTGAAGGTGGTAAGCTAAAAGGCTATATGCAAGATAAGCTTAATGCGCGTTTAATGGGTGTTGCCCCGACAGGTAATGGCCGTCGTGAATCTTATGCTCATTTACCGATGCCGCGTATGACCAATACTTATATGCTGCCAGGTGAGCATACGCCTGAAGAAATTATCGCCAGTGTGAAAAACGGTATTTACGCCCCCAACTTTGGTGGTGGTCAGGTTGATATTACTTCTGGTAAGTTTGTGTTCTCGGCTTCTGAAGCATATTTGATTGAGAACGGCAAAGTTACTCGCCCAATTAAAGGTGCAACCTTAATTGGCAGTGGTATTGAAGCGATGCAACAAGTGTCTATGGTCGGTAATGACCTTGATATTGACCGTGGGGTTGGTGTGTGTGGTAAAGCGGGCCAGAGCGTGCCTGTGGGCGTCGGTCAACCAACATTGAAGATTGATTCAATGACTGTTGGTGGCACTGAATAATTTTCTATTGTGATACGCTTTTAATTAAAAGTGGGTTTCAATAAAATAAAATGCCAGCATGTATGCTGGCATTTTTTTGTTCATTTATGCATTAATCAACGAGATTAATCAGCAAGGTAGAGAGATTTTAGATATTGAAAAATCTCACGGTATGCTTTGCCAGGTTTTTCTTGTGCCTTTTCTTTTGTTGCTTGGCGCATTAACTGGCGTAGGTGTTGGCGATCAGCATCGGGATGATCAACCAAAATAGCATTTAGCATGCTGTCACCATTCTCAATCAACTTGTCACGCTTAATTTCAAGCTTTTTAAGGGCAACGGTGTGCTGAGAGTGCTTATTATTTAATTTGTCGAGTGCGGCTTGAATTGGTTCAAGATCCATATGACGCATCTGCTTACCAATAAATTGCAACTGACGACGACGCGCTTCTTTACTAAAGCGTTGTGCATCTTTTATTGCGGCCATCATTTCTTCATCTAATGGCACTTTCGCAAGAGCGTTAGGTGTTAATTCAACTAGCGCCTCGCCAATTTTTTGCAACTCTTCCATGTCGCGTTTCATCTCGGATTTACTTACCCAGATGATTTCTTCTTCTTCATCCCAAGGGGCTTTTTTGTTTTTACGGCTCATAAATGGGCTCACTCATTGTATCAATAGTTCTATTTTATCAGTTTAATAACGATTTTGGGCGTAAATTACATTATTCTATAACTAATAAGCTAAACCCTAACCTTAAGTGATTGTATGGACGTAAGAGAACAGGTCGCTCAACAGCGTGTTGAACTTGAAGCCGCAGTAGCAAAAGCGCTTGAAGTTGCTGGTAAACAGGCTGATGCAGCCGAAGTAGCCATTAACAAAACAACAGGTATCAGTGTTTCTACTCGTATGTGCGAAGTTGAAAACGTTGAATTTAATAGTGACGGTGCACTTGGCATTACTGTGTATCGCGGTCACCGTAAAGGTAGCGCATCAACTTCTGATTTAAGTGAAGCGGCTATTGCTCAAACGGTTGCTGCTGCTTTAGATATTGCAAATTACACTTCTGAAGATCCGTTTGCAGGCCCAGGCCCTGCGGAATTGATGGCGCGTAATATTCCTGATTTAGACTTATTTCACCCTGATGAGCCAGAGCCTGATCGTGCTGCTGCAATTGCAATTGCAGCAGAAGAAGCGGCGCTTGCCTTTGATCCTCGCGTAAAACAAAGCGATGGTGCCAGTTACGATAGCCATTACGGCGTACGTGTTTACGGTAATAGTCATGGCATGTTAGCCAGTTATGCTTCTAGTCGCCATAGCATTAGTTGCTGTGTGATCAGTGAAGGCAAAGACGGCAATATGGAGCGTGATTATAGTTATACCACTTCACGTTTAGCCTCTGATATGTGGACCCCAGAACGTGTGGGTCGTCATGCTGCAGAGCGTACCGTAAGTCGTATTGATCCACAAAAACTCACTACTCGTGAAGCGCCAGTGATGTTTGCTGCGGATGTTGCTACCGGTCTTTTTGGTCATTTAGTGATGGGAATTAGCGGTGCGAATTTATACCGTAAATCATCATTTTTATTAGATAAACTGGGTGAGCAAATTTTCCCAGAGTGGCTAAATATTAGTGAACGTCCTCATATTTTACGTGGTATGGCAAGTACCCCGTTTGATAGCGAAGGTCTTGCGACCTATGATCGTGAAATTATCACTGGTGGCGCACTGCAAACATACTTATTGACCAGCTATGCTGCTCGTAAGATGAAAATGCAGCCAACAGGTCATGCTGGTGGCATTCATAACTGGTTGGTTTCATCAACAGGCGAAAGCTTTGAGCAAATGCTGAAAAAGATGGATCGCGGTTTGTTAGTGACTGAATTGATGGGCCAAGGAGTGAACATTATCACGGGTGATTATTCTCGTGGTGCTGCGGGCTTCTGGGTTGAGAATGGTCAAATTCAATATCCTGTCTCTGAAATTACCATCGCAGGTAATCTTAAAGACATGATGCAAAATATTGTTGCTATTGGCAGTGATACTGAAACACGCAGTCAGATTCTAACGGGTTCTATGCTGTTAGATTCGATGAAGATTGCGGGTGAGTAATCGTTGTTAATGACGTAATTTATGCGCAATAAAAAAGTCCAAATCAATCACTTGATTTGGACTTTTTTTATCAATCAATTATCACTAATTAAGGTGTAATAAAAATGGTCGCTAGACCTAAGAACACCATTAAACCAACAATATCAGTACAGGTTGTCAGTGCCATACCGCCAGCAAGTGCTGGGTCAATTTTTAGTTTTTTAAGACCAATTGGAATTAATACGCCAGCAACGCCGGCAACAAATAAGTTTGCTAGCATTGCGCCGGCCATGATCGCGCCGAGTATTAAGCTCCCTTTCCAAATAAAGACCACTAAGCCAATAATTAATGCCCATACTAAGCCATTAATTAATCCGACACGGGCTTCTTTACTCAGTAGCCAACGGGTGTTGGTATCACCAATGTGACCGACAGCAAGGCCTCGAATAACCAGTGCTACGGTTTGGTTACCCGCCACACCACCCATTGATGGAACAATTGTCATTAGTACCGCAACGGTCGCCATCTGTTGTAAAGTGTGTTCAAACATATTGGATACAGATGCGGCTGCTAACGCTGTCAGTACATTAACCCCAAGCCAAATACTGCGGCTCTTGGCTGACTTTAATACTGGTGCAAAGGTATCTTCATCGTCATCCATACCCGCCATGGTCATCATTGAGTGTTCCGCTTCTTCACGGATCAAGTCAACCACGTCATCGATAGTGATACGACCTAACAGATGATTATTGGTATCAACGACAGGTGCTGACAACCAATTTCGACGTTCAAATATATTGGCTATTTCACTGTCTGCCATATCGACGGCAATCGCTTCATCAGCGTCTTGCATAACATCTTTAATTTCAATGTCAGGCTGAGTGGTGATGAGCGTTGATAGTGACAAATGACCAATCAGAATTTGATTTTCATCAACCACATACAAAGCATCAGTGGCTTCTGGTAGTTCACCACGCATACGTAAATAACGTAGTACCACATCGGCGGTTACGTCACCTCGAATGGTGATAAAATCGGTACTCATCATCCCACCGGCAGTATCTTCCGGATAGGCGAGTGCTTTTTCGATACGATGACGATCGGTGGCATCCATTTGTGCCAATACTTCTTGATAACGCTCATCAGAGAGGCTACGAAGTACGTAGGCGACATCATCGCTTTCCATCCCCTCGGTAACGGCTGCCAGCTTTTCTGGTTCCATTTGTGAGACGATGCCATCTTTTACATCTTCAGAGAGTTCATCAAGGATCTCACCTTGCTCTTCCGGATCCGTCAATTGCCATAAGACTTGACGTTCTTTCGGTGGCGAGGCTTCTAACAGGTGTGCAATATCCTCCGGCTCCATGTCTTGGAGTAACCGGCGAACATGAACAAACATGCCATTTTCGAGCGCTTTATTGACTTCTTGGAGTGTGTGATGGGTTTGATCTTGTTCTAATACATCCGCCATAGGTATTAGGCCCACTTATATTTGATGGCGCAATAAGCTGAATTTTAACGTAATCAGTGAGTCTTTGTCTTGTGCTGATTACTATTTAATTAGCGCATAAACTGATGAAGTATTGGTATTACGCATGATTATAATTGTGATATCTCTACATTTCATGAGTGTTGGCTACTAATCGCGGCTAAAAAACGCAGTTAAGAGCAAAGTATCACGTGTTAAAAATGATTAACACCACTAAGAACAAAAGATTTAACAGTGGTAATTTATGGCTTGTAATTTAGCCAATTAACTTTCTTCATCAAACCCAGCTTCAATTAAGGTTGAAATGGCGATTAATGCTGATTCTGCATCTTGGCCTTCTGCGCTAACCATGATCTTTTGACCTTGAGCGGAGTCCAGCATGAGTAAGCCCATCACACTGTCTGCCGTTGCGCTGTTATCACCATTAGTGATCGTAACGATGGCTGTGAAACTTTGTGCTAACTCAACTAATTTGATTGCCGCTCGAGCATGAAGCCCGAGACGGTTACGAATAAATAATTCGCGGCTAATGGTCATTTATAATTTTCCAGCGTGCGATGACGTACCTGCACTTGTTGACCTTGTTGAGTAAAATAATCAGCCAATTGTTGCGCGATATACACCGAGCGATGTTGTCCGCCAGTACAACCAATGGCAACGGTGACATAACTGCGATTATTTTTCTCTAGCATTGGTAACCATGTTTCAAGGAAATTTCGTAGCTGGTAGTTTAGTTTATTGACTTCAGCGTGAGCGGCTAAAAAATCTTTAACGGGCTGATCAAGGCCAGTCTGAGGTTTAAGCTCTGGCACCCAGTGTGGGTTTGGCAAAAAACGCACATCAAACACATAGTCAGCATCAGAAGGCAGACCATGTTTAAAGCCGAACGATTCAAAAACTAACACTAATTCACGAGCTTCACGACCAAGTACTCGTGCCCGCACTGTTTCGCTTAAATCATGAATAGAGCTCTTAGTGGTATCAATCACTAAGTCTGCATGTTCTTTCAGCTCACCAAGCAATACTGCTTCTGATTGAATGGCTTGCTCAAGGCTCATATTATGGCGCGAGAGTGGGTGTAAACGACGTGTTTCACTGAAACGTTTAACCAGTTCTTTATCATCGGCATCGAGGAAAATAACGTTGATATCAACATCATTGGGTAAATTTTTGAAAATAGCGTCAAGTTCACCCTGATGTGGCGGCATATTACGAATATCGATGCTAACCGCAATATCTTGTTCGTTATTGGCAATATCATTTACAAATTGCGGCAGTAGGTGTACGGGAAGGTTATCAACGCAGTAATAACCTAAATCTTCTAACACGCGAAGCGCGACAGATTTACCTGAACCTGAACGGCCGCTAACAACCATTAACCTCATGGTTAAGCTACCTTTTGTGTGTGGAGGGATGCTGATTTATTCTTCATTAATCAGTATGTTATATAATTCTTGATCGGTTGTTGCATTGCGTAACTGTTTGCAAATTTTCTTATTGCCCAGTTTTTCAGCCATGCTAGCAAGGGTCGATAAATGCTCTTTACATTGTTCTTCTGGTACCAGAAGTGCAAATAACAGGTCAATAGGTTGACCATCTATAGCATCAAAATCTATCGGCTCTTGGCATTGAATAAGCACTGCAATCGCATGATCACTGTTACTGATTCGGCCGTGAGGAATTGCAATCCCGTTACCAATACCTGTAGTACCCAATTTTTCACGATTGAGCATACATTCAAATAATGGCTGCGGATTTTGATCAAGATGTGTTGCGGCGATCTCACTGATGAGCTCAAGCGCGCGTTTTTTACTGGAGCAAGGGACTGCACTTTTGGTGCAGTCCAGGCTCAATACGTTACTCAGTTGCATGATTAGTGACTATTGAGTTTATCTTTGTGTTTGTTTAATTGACGGACCAGTTTATCAGTCAATTCGTCAATCGCGGCATACATATTTTCAGAATCAGCTTTAGCGTGAATTTCTCCTGAATTAATATGCAGGGTTGCTTCGGCTATTTGTTGGAGCTTTTCGACATTTAAGATCACTTGAACGGTATTGATTTTATCGAAAAAACGCTCTAGTTTGTCAAACTTAGTACTGACATATTCTCGTAATGAATCGGTTACATCAACATGGTGTCCGGTAATATTGATTTGCATAGACATCTTCCTTTTGTTGGCGCTGATCCGATTTAGATCAGACATTTTCGCTGATTTGATGGCGGAATTCCCAACGATTCACGGTATTTGGCGATAGTTCGTCGCGCAACCATGATCCCTTGTTCAGCCAATAAAGTCGCAATTTTGCTGTCACTCAGGGGTTTAACCTGATTTTCAGCAGCAACAAGTTTCTTCACCAGTGCGCGAATAGCTGTCGATGAACATTCACCGCCATTATCCGTACTGACATGACTTGAGAAGAAGTATTTCAATTCAAAAATACCTCGAGGTGTATGCATATATTTTTGCGTCGTAACTCGAGATATGGTGGATTCGTGCATTTCAACCGCGAGTGCGATGTCATTGAGGACCATCGGCTTCATAGCTTCTTCACCAAATTCAAAAAAATCTTGTTGCTGCTCGACAATACAACGAGCGACTTTCAACAAGGTTTCATTGCGGCTTTCAAGGCTTTTAATCAGCCATTTGGCATCTTGAAGGTGAGTACGTATAAATTGACCATCAGCGCTATTACGAGTGTTATTGCTTAATGCGGCGTATTGCTGATTGACTTTAATACGAGGAATACTGTCAGGATTGATACTAACAACCCATTTGCCATTATCTTTAAAGACAGAGACATCGGGAATAACGTATTCAGTTTCGGTTGAAACGACATGATTACCTGGACGAGGGTTTAAGCTGTGAATCAGCTCCATAACCGCTTTAAGTTCAGGTTCTTTGAGTTTGGTTTCGCGCATCAATTGTCGATAATCGCGATTACCTAATAAATTAATGTGCTCACTCAACAGTATTTTAGCTTCGGCAAGCCATTGAGTTTGTGCTGGATAAGTGGCGAGTTGAAGCAGTAAACATTCTTGTAAGTTGCGAGAAGCAACCCCTAAAGGGTCAAATTGCTGTACACGTTTAAGTACCGCCTCTACCTCATCAAGCTCAACATCGAGATCTTCATCTTCAAAGTTTTCTAAAATTTCAGCAGTACTACAACTGAGATAACCTTTGTCATTAACCGCATCAATGATCGCTGTTGCGATCGCGAGATCCGTTTCGCTAAATGGGGTTAAATGTACTTGCCACATTAAATAGTCTTGTAATGATTCAGTAGTTTCACCTTGATAAATTGGAATGTCATCATCAATAGCAATGCCCGCGCTGCCTGTTCCTGCACTGTAAATATCATCCCAAGTACTATCAACTGGAAGTTCAGTGGGTAATTCACGGGATTCAAGTACTTCAGCGGTATCAAAACTCTCTATATCGTCGAGATTTTCACTCGCGTCATTGGTGCTGGCTTCTGCGGTTGAGGTTTCATTGTTAGTGTTTATTTCATCCGCTTCATTGGTTTCATCGAGCTCTAGGAGAGGGTTACCATCAAGCGCTTCTTGGATCTCTTGTTGGAGTTCCAATGTCGAGAGTTGCAACAAGCGAATAGCTTGCTGCAATTGAGGCGTCATTGCTAACTGTTGACCGAGCTTAAGTTGGAGCGAAGTTTTCATTAACGTTGATACACCTTATTGTTATTGTTGTTATTATCTGTAATCAATAGCCAATGGTGAATGCTATAGACGGAACTGATCACCGAGATAAACCCGCTTAACATGCTCATGATTGAGTACATGATCTGGAGTACCATTAGCGATCAGATGGCCTTGGCTTACAATATAAGCGTGTTCACAAACATCCAATGTTTCGCGAACGTTATGATCGGTAATTAATACCCCTAATCCACGATCTCGTAAATGTTTAATGATCTTTTTGATATCAATAACTGAAATTGGATCGACACCTGCAAACGGTTCATCAAGCAGAATAAACTTAGGGTTTGCTGCTAATGCACGTGCAATTTCAACTCGGCGTCGTTCACCACCTGATAATGCTTGTCCTAAACTATCGCGAATATGTTGAATATTAAACTCATCTAACAGTTCTTCGGCCTTATCTTGACGGCCTTCTTTGGTGAGCTCTTTACGCGTCTCTAAAACAGCCATTAAGTTGTCATAAACCGTCAGACGACGAAAAATCGATGCTTCTTGGGGTAAATAACCAATACCCATTCGTGAACGATTGTGCATCGGTTGAAGGCTGATGTCTTCACCATCAATGGTAATTGTGCCTTCATCGCGGCCAACTAAGCCAACGATCATATAAAATGAGGTGGTTTTACCGGCACCATTGGGACCAAGTAAACCAACAATTTTTCCTGATTCAACCTCAAGGCTCACATCGGAAACGACTTTGCGACCGTTGTAACTTTTTGCAAGGTGTTCAGCTTTTAGAATAGCCATAAATAATGTTTATTTCTTATTATTGTTTAATTGACTTGGTAAGATCACGGTGGTGACACGCTCTTGGTTACCGCTTTCTGCTACCAAACGTTGGTCGCGAATATTGTAAGTAATGATATTACCTTTAATATTACTCCCATCTTGATTAAGTTCTGCTTTGCCGGTCATTTTTAGGCGTTCAGTGGCGGTTTCATAACGCATTTTAAGCGCTTCGCCATCAAGAGGTTTACCATCGTCCATCACTTGATGGAATGTTGCTGGTTGTCCATATGCCATGATTGTTTGTTGTTGCGACTTAGTGTTTGGTCGCGTTACAACTACTTTGTTCGCACGAATATCAATTGTTCCTTGGCGTAACTTCACATTGCCGATAAACGTAACAATATTATTCGGCATATCAACTTGTTGACTGTCTGAATCAATATAAATGGGTTGCTTGGTATCACTTTTCATTGCCCATGTTGGTGCACTGATACACAACAAGCATAGTAGAGTACTAATTTTTAGTCGGTTCATATCTACCTTTTACATTTTTTAGAAGAGTTGCCACATTTCGATCCATGTTGCCTTTCATGCCATCGCCTTGATTTTGGAAAACAGGACCATTGATGGTGACATGATCATCGGTACTAAAGTCTTTATTGACTAAATTTAAGCGTAAACTATCTGTTTTAATGACTTGAACATCTGAATCAGGTAATAGATTGAAAATACGAACATTACCTTGTAAGTGTAAAATTTTATCTTGTTCTAGTTTGGCATTGTTAGCACTGACTCGCCATTCTGCATTTAGCCCTTGCTTAAAGACCCACAAAACAGGTTTAGTAAATGTGGTTTCACCACTAACATTAAAATGCTCAAGATGGTCAGCATCAATTTGATATTGACGAGTACCCTTCAAATCAAAGCTGGTATTACTGACTTTATTACCAATAAACATTGGTTTTTCGTCATTAGGTTTAACTTGAACATCTTGTTTCCAATGTTGTTCAAGTAGATAGTAGCCGAGCCATGCACATATAATCATTAACAGTACATAGAATAGCTTTTTAAAAGTCATAGACTTAAGCCTTTATTTTCTTTGGTGTTACCGATGATTTACAGAGATATAATAGTGCTACAGGACACCGGCTTTAAGTAAATCATGCATATTGAGTGCGCCAACTAATTGGTTATTTTCTGTCACCAATAAGCCATTAATTTTGTTATCTTCCATTAATTTTAGCCCTTCTGCGGCTAATAGCTGTGGTGAAATCGTTTGTGGATTGGTTGACATCACATGACCAATACTGGTGTTGTGAATATCAATATGATTATCCAACAAACGGCGTAAATCACCGTCAGTAAAAATACCACGTAATTGTTGGTTATGATCAACAATTGCCGTCATTCCTAAGCCTTTGTGTGATATTTCCAATAGTGCATCTTTAATACTGGCATGCTCTTCAATCATAGGTAGTAACTCACCACTGTGCATGACATCTGCAATACGAAGCAATAATTTACGTCCTAACGCACCACCGGGATGAGATAGTGCAAAATCGTCAGCAGTAAACCCGCGGGCTTCCATTACTGAAATTGCGACCGCATCTCCCATAACAAGGGTAGCCGTTGTACTTGAGGTCGGTGCGAGATTCAAGGGGCAGGCTTCTTTATCTACCGTGACTTGAAGATTCACTTGCGCCATTTTAGCCATACTTGATTCAGGTTTGCCTGTCATGCTGATCATGGCAATGCCTAGACGTTTGATAACGGGCAGTAATGCAAGAATTTCTGCGGCTTCACCTGAGTTTGAAATTGCAATCACGACATCATTTTTTTTGATCATTCCCAAATCACCATGGCTTGCTTCGCCCGGATGAACAAAGAATGCAGGGGTCCCTGTGCTGGCCAATGTTGCGGCTATTTTCCGTCCAATATGACCTGATTTACCCATTCCCATTACGATCACTTTACCTTGGCAGTGCAGAATTAACTCACAGGCAAGGGTAAAGCTGTTATCAATGTAACAACGGATTTTTTCAAGTGCTTGTAATTCAGTATCGAGTACTTTTTTACCATGGCTGCAAAAATCAAATTGACCAGACATCAGAGAAAGCTCCTGTTATGCGGCGATATTAAGAAATAAAAATGCTTGATAAGCAATAAAGCAAATCACTAATATTCCACCTTCAATGCGATTAATCAGGCGGCGTTTACCGAGAGCCATTAGTAGTAATAGAATGGAAATAGCCAACATAACATAAAAATCACGGCTCATAGCTAGTGGGCTTAATGCTGATGGGTTCAGTAACCCTGGAATGCCCATTACCGCAAGAATATTAAAGATATTTGAGCCAATAATATTACCCACCGCCATGTCATCTTCGCCTTTAAATACGCTCGCGACAGATGCGGCAAGCTCAGGCAAACTGGTGCCAACAGCAATGATGGTTAAACCAATAACTAAGTCACTCATACCGTAGTATTTAGCGATAGTAACTGCTGACCCCACTACCATATCTGAAGAGTATAGAAGTATGCCTAAGCCAATAAATACCCAGATAATGGCCTTGGTATTAGTGACGCCAGTTGGAATTTCTGACTGTTGCTCTTCTACTAATGGATCACTTTTACTGTCGCGGCTGATTTTAAGCATCACCACTAAGAAAATAGCAAATAGAACCGCAAGAATAATGCCTTCGTGACGGCTTAAATAATTATCCCATAAAATCGCGCCAGCAATAACCGTAACTCCCAGCATTATGGGTAATTCGCGGCGAATAATAGTCGAACTAATGCAGAGGGGCTTTATGATTGCCGTAATACCGAGAATTAACGCAATATTGGCAATGTTTGATCCCAGTACATTACCTACCGCGGTATCTGTTTTATCGGCCAGTGCAGCGGTGGCTGAAACCATCATTTCTGGCGCAGAAGATCCCATTGCCAGAATAGTCATACCAATAACCAGTGGTGCAACACCGAAGTTTTTCGCTAATGCAGCTGCACCATATACCAATCTATCTGCACTCCAAACCAGTAAAGCTAATCCGATACAGAGCAACACAATGGCTTCTAGCATGTTAATTCCTTTTTAGTACGACCCGCTAAAAAAGCGATTTTTAGTCAATTGATGAAATATTTACAATTTGAGTTGCCAATTTTGACGTTAACTCATGCAAAAGGGAAGCATAAGCCAATACTAATTATCATCTGAGGTGGTTTTAGGGGGATGGCTTGATTAACTGCTGCTGAATCAGAACCGATTAAGGTTAGAAAAAGTGGCTTATCTATTTACACTATTAAAACGATGTTTTATTTTAGGTGAATTATAATGAGGTTGATTTGTTTTAGAATGGAATTATGCCGTTAGTGTCAGTTTTATCGTAAATATATTATTTTTGATAAAAATTCATCATTAACGCATGATAATACAGCGCTTAGGTTGAGTTGACGTTTAATTCCTCCTATCATCAACGCTCTATTTTTATAATGTCTACTGATTGTTTTTAAGTTGTTTATTATAAAGTGGCATGAAACGCTATTATGTCAAATAACATCAATATTCATCGCTTACGCAAACGAGTTAGCGAGAGGTAACATAAACATAATGCTCAATGATGATGTACTGGTTTCGATTAAAAATCTGAGCTTTTCCCGTGGTGATCGACGTATTTTTGATAATATTAGTCTTGATATCTCGCGTGGAAAAGTCACCGCTATTATGGGGCCGTCAGGGATCGGCAAAACGACCTTATTACGTTTGATTGGTGGTCAGATTGCGCCAGATAATGGTGAGGTATGGTTTGATCAATGGAATATACCCACATTACGTCGCAGTGAACTTTATCAAGCGCGTAAACGAATGAGTATGCTGTTTCAATCGGGTGCTTTATTTACCGATATGACTGTGTTTGAAAATGTTGCCTTTCCATTGCGTGAGCATACTCAATTACCTGAAGATTTATTGCGCACCTTAGTGCTATTGAAATTAGAAGCTGTGGGTTTGCGAGGGGCGGCTCAATTAATGCCAAATGAGTTATCAGGTGGCATGGCTCGACGAGCAGCATTGGCGCGCGCAATTGCACTTGATCCTGATTTGATGATGTACGATGAACCGTTTGTTGGCCAAGATCCAATTACCATGGGCGTGTTAGTTAAGTTAATCCGCGATCTTAACCAAGCGTTAAATATTACGTCGGTGATTGTCTCGCATGATGTGCCAGAGGTAATGAGTATTGCAGATCATGTCTATATTCTTTCAGGCGCTAAGATCATAGGTTGTGGTACACCGGATCAATTACACGCAGATACTAACCCTCAAGTGCGCCAATTTTTAGATGGTGATGCGGATGGTCCAGTACCGTTTCAATTTCCTGCACAATCATTAAGTGATGATTTATTTGGTGAGTAAGCCGTATCAAGGCTGTTGCTAACATCAGTAAATGACAACCGATAATATGAGCAAAAAATGATAATTAATGCTATTTCCCGATTGGGACGAGCGACTATTGAAAAGTGCCAAGCATGTGGTCGTGCAAGCTTGATGTTATATGGGGCATTAGTGTGTAAGCCTCAGCCGATAAAAATGTTGCCGCTATTGATTCGACAATTGTATTCAGTTGGCGTGCTATCGATGGCGATTATTCTCGTGTCAGGATTATTTATCGGCATGGTATTAAGCCTGCAAGGATATTTAGTTCTTGCTGGTTACGGCGCTGAAACTAGCCTTGGTCAAATGGTCGCATTATCATTATTGCGAGAATTAGGCCCGGTGGTAACGGCGTTGTTATTTGCTGGTCGTGCGGGCTCTGCGTTAACGGCTGAAATTGGGTTGATGAAAACCACCGAACAACTATCAAGCATGGAAATGATGGCGGTTGATCCTCTACGCCGCGTGATTGTACCGCGATTTTGGGCGGGGGTTATCTCGATGCCATTGTTGGCGTTGATGTTCTCGCTTATTGGTTTATGGGGCGCACAACTTGTTGGTGTTGATTGGAAGGGCATTGACTACGGCAGTTTCTGGTCGGTGATGCAATCATCGGTTGATTTCAGTACTGATATTGGTAATAGCATTATCAAATCAATCGTATTTGCTATCGTGATTACATGGATTGCAGTCTTTAATGGTTATGATGCCGTACCGACGTCGGAAGGGATCAGCCGTGCAACAACCCGTACAGTGGTGAATTCATCACTGGCGGTACTTGGACTTGATTTTGTGTTAACAGCATTAATGTTTGGTAGCTAAACATTCACTTAGCCGCATGCATACGACGGCATAAATTACATGGATAAAAACAATGCAACAAAATAAACGATTAGAATTGTGGGTTGGTGTGTTTATGCTAGCCGGCATTAGTGCTTTATTAGTGTTGGCGTTTAAAGTGGCTAACGTACAAAGTTTTGGTAGTGCTGAAACTTATACTTTGAAAGCCCATTTTGACAATATTGGCGGTTTAAAAGTACGTTCTCCCGTTAAGGTGGGAGGGGTTACTGTAGGTGAAGTAACGTCGATTACCCTTGATGAACAGACGTATGTGCCAATTGTTACTTTAGACGTTAATAAAAAGTTCGGTTATTTCCCTGAAACCAGTTCTGCATCTATTCTGACTTCAGGTCTATTAGGTGAACAATACTTAGGTATTAGTCCTGGATTTGTTGATACTGACACTGAAATGCTACATAACGGTGACTTAATTGAAGACACTAAATCTGCGTTAGTATTAGAAGATATGATTGGTCAAGTGCTGTATAGCCTTGGCGGCGATAAGAAGTAATGAGGAGAACCACCATGAAATTTGTACGTGGCTTAATGTTGTGTTTACTGGCCGTGCCAATGCTAGCTCAAGCAGCAACGATTGATCAGAGCAATCCTTATAAAATGATGGACAAAGTATCCGCGCATTTATTTGGTACTTTAAAAGCGGAACAAGCAAAAATTCAAGCAAACCCAGAACAACTACGGGTGATCGTTAAGCAAGAATTATTGCCGTATATTAATACCCGTTATGCAGCTTACAAAGTGTTAGGTTCTAATTTACGTAATACAACCGCAGAGCAACGTGATGCGTTCACAGCGGCTTTCACTGATTATTTAGTGGCATCGTACGCACAGGTTTTGACTCAATATACCGACCAAAAAATCGAACTTGAATCACCTAAGCCCGTTCCAGCTGATCGCAGTATTATTTCGGTTCGCGTTGATATTATTGATCCTCAGCGCCCGCCTATTCGTCTTGATTTTAAATTACGATTGAATAAAAAAACAAAAGAATGGCAGGGATTTGACATGGTTGCTGAAGGTGTCAGTATGCTCTCTACTAAGCAAAGTGAATGGAGTGGACAGCTACGTACCAAAGGTATTGATGCGGTAACACAAAGTTTACGTGATTTGGCGGCGAAACCGATCCAAATTGAGAACAAATAACCATGACTGCTGATAAGATTTGTTGGCAGGTTGTCGCTGAAGGGCAATACCGCTTGTCAGGGTCGTTAGATCGTGACACAGTGCCAGCTTTTTGGCGTCAAAGAAGCGAATGGATGCCACATAATGAGCAGCTCGTGCTCGATCTTGCTGATTTATCTCGAGTAGACTCTGCTGGTATGGTGATGTTACTGCATTTGTGCCAGCACCTTAAGCAAGCAGGGAGTCGCGTTATGTTGCACAATGTACCTCAACAGCTTAAAACGCTGTTTCGCTTAAGCCATATCGAACCAATGTTAACAGCTTGCATGGAGTAAGCTGTAGAGAGGATAGCTTGTGGAAATCTCTGAGATTAAACAAATTCTAGAAAGCGCTTTAGACGTTGATGAAATCATCGTTAAAGGTGAAGGTAGCCACTACCAAGTGATCGCAGTGGGTACACTATTTGACGGCATGAGCCGTGTAAAGAAACAACAAACAATTTATGGTCCATTAATGGATCGTATTGCAGCAAACGACATTCACGCGTTAAGTATTAAAACATATACGCCTGAAGAGTGGGCGCGTGATAAAAAATTAATGTCGTTATAGAGAGCTAAATGATGCAAAAGTTTCGTATTCAGGGCAGCGGCCCATTAAGCGGTGAAGTGGCTATTTCTGGCGCAAAGAATGCAGCCTTACCGATTTTATTTGCCGCGTTACTTGCTGACGGTCCGGTAGAAATTGCCAATGTTCCTCAGCTACGTGATATTGATACTACGATGGAATTACTGTCACGTTTAGGCGTGAAAGTCTCGCGTAATGGCTCATCTGTTAATATCGATGCAAGTGATGTTAATGAGTATTGTGCGCCGTATGATCTTGTAAAAACAATGCGTGCTTCTATTTGGGCATTAGGTCCACTAGTGGCTCGTTTTGGTCAAGGTCAAGTATCATTACCTGGTGGTTGTGCTATTGGTGCGCGCCCAGTTGATTTGCATATTGTGGGTCTTGAGCAACTTGGTGCAACAATCACACTTGATGAAGGTTATGTAAAAGCATCTGTCGATGGTCGTCTTAAAGGTGCCCATATCGTGATGGATAAAGTCAGTGTGGGTGCAACGGTTACTATTATGTCTGCGGCAACGTTAGCAGAAGGTACAACCGTGATTGAAAACGCAGCTCGTGAACCTGAAATTGAAGATACTGCAGCATTCCTTAATGCTATCGGTGCGAAAATTACAGGCGCAGGCACGGCAACCATCACCATCGAAGGTGTTGATCGTCTTGCTGGCGGTTATCATGAAGTGGTTGCAGACCGTATCGAAACCGGTACTTTCTTAGTCGCTGCTGCTGTTTCTGGTGGTAAGATTGTTTGTCGCAACACTAAGCCTGAACTTCTTGAAGCGGTATTAGCAAAACTAGAAGAAGCGGGGGCATTAGTTGAAACTGGCGATGATTGGATCAGTCTAGATATGACAGATCGTGAGCTTAAAGCGGTGAATATTCGCACTGCACCGCATCCGGGGTTCCCAACCGACATGCAAGCGCAATTTTCGCTATTAAACTTAATGGCCAAAGGCACAGGCATCATTACTGAAACGATTTTTGAAAACCGTTTCATGCATATTCCTGAATTAATTCGTATGGGTGCTCACGCTGAAATCGAAGGTAATACCGTGATTTGTGGTGATACTAATGGATTGAGTGGCGCACAAGTGATGGCAACTGACCTACGTGCATCTGCAAGTCTTGTGATTGCGGGCAGTATTGCTAAAGGCGAAACCATTGTTGATCGTATTTACCATATCGACCGTGGTTATGAGTTTATCGAGCAAAAATTCAGTGCGCTAGGAATGAATATCGAACGTATCTCTGAATAAGTGATATTGGTTTCAAGCAATAAAAAAGCCTCGCACCGTGCGATAATGCTGATCAGTTAAGCCCAAAATGATCAGTTGAACGATCCTGTAGATGTGTAAAAATCCAAGTGTATTTAATGCACTTGGATTTTTTTATGTTTTTAAGACAAGCACTTGAACAGATACATGCC
>NZ_PYLV01000026.1:0-67759 GCF_003025475.1 Photobacterium sp. NCIMB 13483 | reverse complement strand
CACGTGCTTGAGCTTAAAAGAAACCAATGAAAATAATAACTCCACAACGCGCGAACAGTAGATTCCCTATCGCCCTCGCGGGCATTCGCTGTAGGGAATGACGGGGTTGGGACGGACATTCACTGTAAGGAATGACGGGTTATTTCCCGTCATCCCGGAAGGTGAGGTACGAAGCTATCCGGGATCTACTCACCACGTGCTTGAGCTTAAAAGAAACCAATGAAAATAATAACTCCACAACGCGCGAACAGTAGATTCCCTATCGCCCTCGCGGGCATTCGCTGTAGGGAATGACGGGGTTGGGACGGACATTCACTGTAGGGAATAACGGATTGGGACGGGCATTCATTGTAAAAAATCACGAGGGTTTAGGCACAAAAAAAGCGACAGGCTCGCACCCATCGCTTTTTATCTCGAAACTCGAAACCTCGTCCCTGCTCTTTCCTCGTCCCTAGATATGCTTACTTCTTCGCTTTAAACTTATCTAGCAAGGCATTTGCTTCTGCTTTTGTCTCGCCGTCACCTTTTAAAACGATATCTTGTAGCAAATCAACTGCGCCACCAATATCGTTCATTTCTAGATACGCTTTCGCAAGATCCAACTGCCCTGCATATTCCCCCGCACTATCCACATCAAACTGACGAATATTGGCGAACATATCAGGGAAATCCTTTAAACCCACATCAAGGTTTAACGGTTTTTCATCAGGATCGTCTTGATGATAATTCGGATCATCTGCTAGCAACTCATCAATACTGATGTAGTTTGATAATGTCGATGGCGCTGTTTTAATATCAGCTTGTGCAAGATCAGGCTGTTTAGACCAATCTTCACTCACAAGTTCAGGCTCTGCTGCTACGCCCTTCCAAACTGCCGCTTCATCTTCCGCTAATACATCTTCATTATCAGCAATATCGCTATCAACAGTCGTGGCTAATAACTGATCACGTTCATCATTATTCAATCCACGC
This sequence comes from Photobacterium sp. NCIMB 13483, assembly GCF_003025475.1. Lineage (NCBI taxonomy): Bacteria > Pseudomonadati > Pseudomonadota > Gammaproteobacteria > Vibrionales > Vibrionaceae > Photobacterium > Photobacterium sp. NCIMB 13483. The sequence goes on along the minus strand of NZ_PYLV01000026.1, from coordinate 66,787 downwards.
TGCGGTGTTATCGTTGTTGCATCAGCATCATCAAACAACAACGCATCCATATCTAAGCCAGCAGAATCAACCCGATCTTGTTTCGCTTCAGGTGATTGATCAACCTCAGCGGCATCATCGGCGCCTGCTTGTGATTTAAAACCACACTCAAGTGCGTATTGCTCTAGCTCATGTTGCTCTTCAAATGATGCAAATAAAGCCTCATTTTCGTCAAACTCCGGTAGCGTGCTAACATCAATGTTATCAAACGCATATTCCAAATGGCGCGCAGTATCAAACGGAGAGTATTCAGACTCTGTAGTCGTCGTGCTTGCTTCTACTGGTGCGGGTTGACGTTGTTCCGCGGCTTGTGCTGCTTGTTGTAATTGACGCGTAACATTATCGATTGCCACTTGCTCATCAATCTCAGAGCGATCATCCATTTGCTCTAATGGTGAGGCTTGTGGATCATCAAAGGCAGAAGTTTCATCAAACTCAGGTAAGTCATCAAGGCTTAAAGGTGCGTTATGCACCGCATCGGCCGCTGGCAACGCTGACATTTCATCATCATAGTGATCAAACGCGGCTTGCTCATCAAACTCGGGCAAATCATCAAGATTAAATGCGGTTGTTGCGGGATCAGCCGCTAACAGCTCATCTAATAAATCAGTACTATTTTCGTCAAACTTAATGTCAGATGTTACGGCTTGAGCATCACTTTCATCGGCAAGTAATTCATCTAGCAATGCAGTACTGTTTTCAGCTAGCTCAATCTCGCTATCCAATGACTTAGCATCATCATCTGCAACTAAATCATCTAATAATTCAGTGCTATTTTCAGCAAATAATGAGTCGCTGTCGTTAGTTTCTGTTGGTGTCGTTGTTGAAGTAATATCAGGTAAATCATGATTAAATTGGGTAAATAACGCATCCAACTCATCTTGAGAAACAACCGTCGTTCCTTCTATCTCAGCTTCTGACTTCTTAGCATCAGAGCTTGATGCTTGCGCTTGTTGCAGAATCTCATCTAATAACGCTTGATCAGAAAGTTGCTTCTCAGTATCACTATCCTCTGCTGCCACTAAAGCTGTTGAGGATGGCGTTACTTCGTCATATTCAGACAAATCAAAATTAGCATTATCTTCTTCGCTTAGGGATTTTTCCCATAACGCAGCCAACGCTTCATCGGCACTTGGCTCAGGCTTGGCATCAAACTCATCCAATGCCCGTTCCATATCTTCTAGACCGATAGCATTATCGTTAGAGACCGAAATAGAACCAAAACTGTTATCAAATGCATCATCATCAAAATCTGTCTTTGGTGACGCATTTACAGCTTGAGAGGCTTCTGTTTCTGCTGTGTTAACAACCTCTGTTGCCGGTGCGACAACGGTATCTTGTTTTTTATCAAGTTGGTTAGGCTCTATATCTGCAAACAAATCATCATCGGCAAATAAATCATCAAGGTCGTCATCATGATCATTACCAACGAAATCTATCGGTGGCACAACAGCGATCGTATTGTCGTTATCATCCATCGTTGGTGCTGGTAATGATGGCTGTTGAGGCTCATCTTTTTTACGACGGAAGAACAATAATGCTAATAATGCCGCTATCAAACCACCAGGAATAATGCCAGCAGCAGCTAATGCCCATGGATTACTAGTGAAGCGCTCAAGCCATGTTGTTGCGACTGGCGTTTCAAGTTGTTGAGGCTGTTGTTGCTCTAAAAACGACACCATTTTTTGACGAATGCTGTCACTTTCCGTGATTTGATCTTTTAATGCATCCATATCTTGCTGCATAGCGGATAATCGTAACCGTAATGCATGGTTACTTTCTACTAGCGCATTCATTTTAACATCAGTGACATCAACTTGTGGCTGTTGTGGTTTCAAAGGCACAACAGTCGAGTTACCCTCATCAACTTCACTTACATCGGTTAACACTGCATCTTTTACGATAGCGGCCGTGGCAACATTTGCCGCTGTCGATGCTACTTCTGGATCAATATCGGTTTCAGGTGTTGTGTTAGGCTCGGCCTTAACTGGGGTTAACGAGGGCTTCGGTGATAACTTAATCACTCGCGGGGCTTTAGCGGCAGCAGCTTGCTGTTTGGCTAATTGTTCTTCAGCTAGACGTCTTTTTTCTAATTCCGTAGCATAAGGCGCACGTAATTGATCTGCCGCTAATTTACGGCTGACTGAACTCACACGTTGTTGTTGGATTTGATCCATTGTCGGTAATTTTAGGTAACTACCCGGCAACAATGAGTGAATATTATTATTTTCAAACGCATCACGATTTAAATTATAAATAGCGCCAATAACTTTAAAAATAGACACGTTTTTATTGGGTAAATGGCGTGAAGCAATGCCCCATAACGTTTCATTTTCATAGGTTGGGCCATAATTACGCGCCATTGACGACGATGTTGAAAACTGTTTTGTCGGTATGGTCAACTGACCCGTAGTCGCATCTCGATTAAGAGTTGCGTACGAGCTATCTTCACTCTCGGGACCGACGATACGTATAGTATTGGCATTCACTACCGGTAAGTAAGAAGAAATAGTAACAAAAGCTACCGGTAGTACCATACGTTTAAGTATTTTTGGGATGTTAGACACTGCCTACATTCCTCTTTGGCAGAGATAAAATTGCCCGAAATCGTCGCATGGCAACAAATTCGAAATAATAGTTTCTGGTGATAACGACCTAATAATAACGACCAATATCAATAAAGCTTGAATAGCTATATTTAATCATAATAAGCGCCATATTATGTCAAGTTATCAGCAAAAGAAAAGCAAGCAGCTAACGAAATAAAAAAGCGACAGGCTTGCACCCATCGCTTTGTTATTGTGTTAGCAAGTTTGTTCGCACTATTCGTGTTGATACACAGTAATAACGCGATCTAGACCTTACTTTTATTGCTGTTAATTACAAATAGTCTGCAATTAATTTTTCAGCAATCTGAACACTGTTAGTTGCCGCGCCTTTACGAACGTTATCAGCCACAATCCACATGTTTAGACCACATGGGTGACTAATATCTTCACGAATACGACCAACCATTACATGATCTTTGCCTACTGCATCGGTAACTTGAGTTGGGTATTCGTTGCCAGGGAAGACTTCGATACCATCCGTATTTTCAAGTAAGTTAATGGCTTCTTCTAATACGATTGGTTGATGTGTTTCAACATGCACCGCTTCGCCATGACCAAAGAATGAAGACACACGCACACAGGTTGGATTCACACGAATACTAGCATCGCCTAAAATCTTTTGTGTTTCCCACACCATTTTCATTTCTTCTTTGGTGTAGCCGTTGTCCATAAACTCATCAATCTGTGGAATACAGTTAAATGCAATTTGCTTATCGTAAGCTTTAGTTTCGATAGGCAAACCATTAAGCAATTTCGCTGTTTGCCCTGCTAGTTCATCGATACCTTTACGACCAGAACCAGAAACTGATTGGTAAGTCGCAACGTTAATACGATCAATACCGTAAGCATCTTGAATCGGCTTCAGTGCAACTAACATTTGAATCGTTGAACAGTTAGGGTTAGCAATAATGTTACGGTTACGGTAATCCGCAATCGCTTCAGGGTTTACTTCTGGAATCACTAACGGTACATCATATTCATAACGGAATTCAGAAGTATTATCGATAACAACTACGCCTTGCTCTGCGGCAATCGGTGCCCAATGGCGTGATGCTTCAGCACCCGCTGAGAACAAAGCAATTTGCACTTGGCTCCAGTCGAAATCTTCTACATTACGAACGCGGGTTGATTTACCTTTAAAACGTAACGCTTTACCTGCGCTACGATCACTTGCCAGCAAGTAAAGATTGCGAACAGGAAAATTGCGTGCTTCTAGCACTTCGACCATAGCTTCGCCTACTGCGCCTGTTGCGCCGAGTATTGCGATATCATATTCCTGACTCATTGAGTGACCTCTACTACTGTAAAACCTAATTTAGCCAGCGACTCTACCGCAAACTCGGCCTTCGCCGCTACTGTAATCGCACTATATTCACGTCGATCCCTGTAATTTTTACGCATTAGATCAAATGCGATAGCCATTTTGCTGTTATCGTCACCAGCCGCTAACATTTCACGACGGAAAATACCGTCATCTTTACGAACATCATAAACTAATTGGATCAAGCTAAATAACGTCGCTTCATCCCATTTTCGGCTTAATTGCACCTGAGGTACAGGTGCAACCGGTAATAAATCACTCGCTAACGCATGGTGATCATTACTTAAAAACTGACAAAAACGGTTAAACACCATTGTAGTGCCACGTGCTTTGCCTTCAAGGCCGTATCCCGCCACATGGGGAGTAGCAAATGCTAATAACGGTAATAATGCTAAATCAACTAACGGCTCTTGTTCAAATACATCTAATACCGCAGTTAATGCTTTACCACTGCCATCAACTGAAGCTTGTAATGCCTGTTTTAACGCTTGGTTATCCACCACAGGACCACGAGCAGCATTAATTAAAATCGCATTGGGCTGCATTGCCGCTAAAAAGTGAGCATCGATTAAATGATGAGTTGGGTATTCACCACTACGTGTAATCGGGGTATGGACTGTGATCACATCACACTCAGCCAATAAACGCTCAAGTGAATCAAACTGACGTTCATCACCTTGAGCTTGCTTTAAGGGATCGTTTAATAAATAACGAATACCCAAAGCATCCAAACATTTCGCTAAATACGTTCCCACATTACCAGCACCAATAATGCCAATAGTGCGATCAAAAATTGAAAAATCCTGCTGCTGACCTAGTACCATCAAGCTACTTAACACATATTCAGCCACACCCACTTTGTTACAACCAGGTGCTGCGGTAAATGTAATGCCCTTGGCGGCTAATAAATCCTGATCAACATGATCTTGACCCGCAGTTGCAGTACCCACAAATTTAAGTTTGTCGGCTTTAGCAATCAGATCAGCGTTTACTTTGGTTACAGAACGGATCATTAAAGCATCAATGCCAACTAAATCATCAGCGGTTAATGTACGTCCAGGTTTTGCAATAACGTCGCCTAACTGGCTAAATAATTCCTGAGCATAAGGCATGTTTTCATCGATAAGGATTTTCATATACGTCCTGTAGCAAAAATTCAAAATAAAGGTTCGCGCAGGAGATTATATAGGAGAGAGGAACAGGTGGCGAGAGTTCGAAGTGACGAGAGGTGAGAGTTCGAAGTGGCGAAATTATAGAAGTAAAAGAACAAGCCTAACACTTATTCCTAATTTATCTTTAAATGTCATCTGGCATGTTGATAATACTCAAAATAATGAATGAACAACATATAACAAAGTGATTATCAAAAGTGATCAAAATAAAGCAGAAAAATAATATAACTCACTGCATATATCGCACTAAATAATAAAAAAAAGTAAAATATTTTACTGTATATATTTTTTTTAAACGGATAATACAAATAACAACAAGGACAACAAGTTGCGGTTGTAAATAAAAATTTCCCACACTTACGACACGGTTTTAATCTATCCATAATCCATTTCCCGCATAGATAATACTAATAAAACATATACTATCTATTTATACATTATCTCCCCATAAAAAAATGTAGAACTATCCGCACTTCATATATCTGAATAAAATAGACGCTATTATATATACCGTATTACCGTCTTCGGCTCTCCACCAGCCCTAAAACCTCGTCTCTGTTTTTGTTTTATTCTCGAAACCTCGCCCCTGCTCTTCCTCGCGCCTCAAAACCCACACATACAAAAAAGCGACAGGCTTTCACCTATCGCTTTTTTATGCTGTGGATTATCAGACACAAAGCCTCGTTACTCGAAACCTCGCCCCTGCTCTTCCTTAATTACGCTTCGTACTTCTTAATCACTAGCGTTGCGTTTGTACCACCGAAACCAAAGCTGTTAGACATAACAGTCTTAAGTTCAACATCGCGCTTTTCAGTCACGATATCAAGGCCTTTAGCCGCTTCGTCTAGGTTTTCAATGTTGATACTTGGCGCAACAAAACCATGCTCAAGCATTAGCGTTGAGTAGATAGCTTCGTGAACACCAGCCGCACCTAGTGCGTGACCAGTCATTGCTTTAGTTGCAGAGATAGCAGGGCTGTGATCGCTAAATAGCTCTTGAATAGCACCAAGCTCTTTTAGATCGCCAACAGGTGTTGATGTACCGTGAGTGTTGATGTAGTCAACAGGTGCATCAAGATCTTTCATTGCCATCTTCATACAACGCACTGCGCCTTCACCTGATGGTGCTACCATGTCGTAGCCGTCAGATGTTGCGCCATAACCTACGATCTCACCGTAGATTTTTGCGCCACGCGCTAATGCGTGCTCAAGTTCTTCAACAACTACCATGCCGCCGCCGCCAGAGATAACGAAACCGTCACGGTCTGCATCGTAAGTGCGTGATGCTTTTGATGGATCATCGTTGTACTTAGTAGACAACGCGCCCATTGCATCAAACATCATGGTTAGTGACCAATCAAGTTCTTCACCGCCACCAGCAAAAACAACATCTTGTTTGCCTAGTTGAATAAGCTCAACCGCGTGACCGATACAATGTGCAGATGTTGCACATGCAGAACTCATTGTGTAGTTAACACCACGAATTTTAAATGGTGTTGCTAGACATGCAGAAACAGTTGAAGACATAGTACGTGGTACCATGTAAGGACCTACACGCTTAACGCCTTTTTCACGTAGAGTGTCGACTGCATGGTATTGGTTGTATGATGATGCACCACCAGAACCTGCAACTAAACCAGTACGCTCGTTAGATACTTGATCTTCCGCTAGACCAGAATCCGCAACCGCTTGTTCCATAGATAGGTAAGCAAACGCAGCCGCATCACCCATGAAACGCATTTTTTTACGATCAATGTGCTCAGACGGTGTGATTTTTAGATCACCCCAAACATTTGAACGCAATTTCATTTCAGCGAATTGCTCAGAGTAGTTAATACCTGATTTACCAGTTTTTAGGGATTCTAATACTTCAGCAACGTTGTTACCGATACTAGATACAATACCCATGCCTGTAATTACGGCTCGTTTCATGATGAATTCCTAGTGATATTAATGGAAATACCTACTCATTTTATAGAACAATGACTGCCCTATCTCAATGACTAGAATACGTCCCAAACGGCTTTAAAATCTGCGCTCACATTCCCTATTTCGTTTGCTATAGCGAACGAAAACACGCGATATTAAAGATGTTTGGGCCGATATTGTCTAATTTAACCTTCTTCTTTAAAAATAAACAAAAAAGTTAACGATTGTTTAGTACGAGAACTATAACGGCTTTGCTCCTGAAAAGTGGTCAGCTTTCCTGTATTTCAGGTACAATCTAATCAAAATTGCCCTACAATCGCATTTAGAACCCCTAATTGATGCATTTTCATGCATAAAATGGTGGCAAAATGCTCAGCAGCTAAACAAGAGGTTCGTTTTGTCTCGTCCTACCCCTGCACAGTCTACACTCCGGATTGAAAATGCCATCCTTGATTGGAATGACGTTGGTAGCCCATTATCCACCGACTTTGATGATATCTATTTCTCAAATGACGACGGACTAGAAGAAACACGTTATGTGTTCATCAAACAAAATGGTTTACCTGAGCGCTGGCATGATTTTGATCGACGTCGATTTGTCGTTGCAGAAACAGGGTTTGGTACTGGACTTAATTTTTTTGCATTGTGGCAAACATTTAAAGCCTTTCGTGAGCAACACCCAGACGCAACCGTCAAAGAATTACACTTTATTAGCTTTGAAAAAGCCCCAATTACTAAACAAGATCTCCTCAAAGCACACCAAGTATGGCCAGAACTAGCCGAGTTCACTCAAAAGCTTGATCAACATTATCCCCCCGCAGTTGCAGATTGTCACCGTATTGTGCTTGAAAATGGCATGATCACCCTTGATTTATGGTTTGGCGACATTAAAGACTGTATGCCTCAAGTTTGGGTTGGCAATAACGGCCTTGTTGATGCTTGGTTCTTAGATGGTTTTGCACCAAAGAAAAACCCTGAAATGTGGAGTCAAGATCTGTTCAATAATATGGCGAATATGGCGCGCCCTGGGTGTACCGTTGCAACCTTTACTGCGGCAGGTTTTGTCCGCCGAGGCCTCAGTGAAGCGGGCTTTGATATTCAAAAAGCCAAAGGTTTTGGTGTTAAGCGTCACATGACCGTGGGTACAATAATTAAAAACCACCAGCAAGCGAATTTTAAACCGTGGTTTGCTCGTAGTTCACAACAAACCGCGCAATCAGAGCCAACTGATATCGCCATTATTGGTGGTGGTATCGCATCAGCTACAACCGCTATTTCACTGATCCGCCGCGGTCAAACAGTCAGCTTATATTGTGCTGATAGCGAATTAGCCCAAGGCGCATCAGGCAATCGTCAAGGCGCAGTCTACCCGCTTCTTAACGGTAAACATGACGCTCTCTCTCGTTTTTTTGCGCCTGGCTTTATTTATGCACGTCAATTTGTTGAACAAGCGGCTCAATACTGCCAATTTGATCATGATTGGTGTGGCGTCACCCAATTAGCGTGGGATGAGAACGGTAAAAATCTCACTGAAACAGAAAAACAACACGCAATCACAACTAATGATAAAAAACTCGGTCGCCAGACCCAAAAATTAGATTGTATGTTAGCGGGTGGTTTTCCATCATCATTAGTGCAAAGTTTGACCGTTGAACAAACCCTTGCAATCACAGGTGTTGAAACTGATTGTCGCAGTGTTAATTATCCGCTCGGTGGCTGGTTATGCCCACAACAGTTAACCCAAGCATTAATAGAATCTGCCGTTAAAACAGGCAAACTGACATTACACCTTAACCGTGACGTTACGGCATTAGAGCAAATCAAAACCGAATCTAATCACTCACAATGGCAACTAACCTTTGCTGATGGTACTACGGCTGATCACACCACCGTTGTTGTGGCTAATGGTCATCGTTTTAATCAATACCCACAAACAGCCCCAATTCCAACCTCGTCAGTACGCGGCCAAGTTAGCCATGTACCAACAAATGCACAATTAACCAAACTGGAAACAGTATTGTGTTACGACGGCTATTTAACGCCAGCTAACACCAATACAGACAGTCATTGCATAGGCGCTAGTTATGCACGTCGTAATTGCGATCTTGATTACAATGAAGTAGACCAACAACAAAACAAGCAACGTTTATTAGACAGTGTTCCTGCAACAACCTCATGGGCGAGTGAGATTGATGTTGACGCATTCGATCAACCCTCACGTGCGCGCATTGGCGTCCGTTGTGCCAGTCGCGATCATTTACCGTTTGTTGGCAATGTGTGTCGCTATGATGATTTGATTAAGCAATATCAGGATCTAAAAGATAACCAGCTTTACGCTCAAAATGTCCCTGTTTATCAAAACTTATTTGCGATTGTTGGTTTAGGCTCGCGCGGGTTAAGTTCAGCACCTTTACTAGGTGAATTATTAGCATCACAAATTTGTGGCGATCCATTACCACTGCCACACTCAGTACTAGATGCGCTCCACCCTGGGCGAATGTGGGTGCGAAAATTAGTACGTGGGAAAGAGGTGAGAGCATAGGATTAGAGGGCCGAGATTTTTAGGGACGAGGAAGAGCAAAATTAAAGATAGCGAGTGTCGATAGATTTAGTATCTCGTTCATAACCTCACAGTAGGGAATGACAGGGTTATTTTCCGTCATCCCAGAAGTTGAGGCACGAAGCTATCCGGGATCTACTCACCGCGTGCTTGAGCCATAAAGATGCCAGTGAATTCAATAACTCCACAACGCGCGAATAGTAGATTCACTATCGCCCTCGCGGGCATTCACTTAGCCCATTACCCGTCATCCCGGAAGGTGAGGCACGAAGCTATCCGGGATCTACTCACCGCGTGATTGAGCCATAAAGACACCAGTGAATTCAATAACTCCACAACGCGCGAACAGTAGATTCCCTATCGCCCTCGCGGGCATTCACTGTAGGGAATGACGGGGTTATTTTCCGTCATCCCGGAAGGTGAGGTACGAAGCTATCCGGGATCTACTCACCGCGTGCTTGAGCCATAAAGATGCCAGTGAATTCAATAACTCCACAACGCGCGAATAGTAGATTCCCTATCGCCCTCGCGGGCATTCGCTGTAGGGAATGACGGGGTTATTACCCGTCATCCCGGAAGGTGAGGCACGAAGCTATCCGGGATCTACTCACCGCGTGATTGAGCCTTAAATATACCAATGAATTCAATAACTCCACAACGCGCGAACAGTAGATTCCCTATCGCCCTCGCGGGCATTCACTGTAGGGAATGACGGGGTTATTTCCCGTCATCCCGGAAGCTGAGGCACGAAGCTATCCGGGATCTACTCACCGCGTGCTTGAGCCATAAAGACACCAGTGAATTCAATGACTCCACAACACGCGAACAGTAGATTCCCTATCGCCCTCGCGGGCATTCGCTGTAGGGAATGACGGGGATGGGACGGACATTCGCTGTAGAGAATAAGAGTTATCACAATAAACTATCGTACAAATCTAGCCATTGTGGATTATTCTCCTTAATTAATTGCTCTTTCCACGTTCGACGCCATTTCTTTAATTGCTTCTCCCGTTTAATCGCCGTCGTCATAGAATCAAATCGTTCATAATGCACTAAATTATGTACTTGATATTTATGCGAAAAGCCACCGACCAGATTATTTCTGTGCTGCCAAATTCGAGTGACTAATTGGCTAGTCACTCCAACATACAACACCCGCTTATTAGCTGATGCCAAAATATAAACCACAGGCTTTTTATTCACTTGCAGCCACGATAATTTCAGCCTCAGGCTTAACCTTCCTCAACTCTGCCGCTAATGCCGTCTGTGCTTCAAGATCGCCATGCACCACTTTAATCACTTGTGGGCCTTGCTCTATATCAGCCACAAAACTGACCAGATCCTCTTGTGCAGCATGGGCAGAATAGCCTGACAATTGGTGAATCTGCGCCGCAACATCAATCACCTTATCATCAATTTTAATCACTTTTTCGCCATCGACTAATGCGCGTCCGGTGGTACCTTGTGCTTGATAACCTGCAAAAATAACATCGGTACGTTTATCTGCTAACAAGGCTTTTAAATAATTTACCACTCGCCCACCTGAGCACATACCGCTGGCGGCAACAATGATCGCAGGCTCACCTGAATGCTGAAGACGATTAACCAATTCAATATGATCTGCATGACTATCAATGGTAATGCATTGTTCAAATGCTAATGGATGTCGCCCCATATAACGTCGTTGCTTGGCTTCTTTAGCCCATAGCTCATGAAAATGACGATATTGTTCCGTTACCTTTTGTGCCAATGGTGAATCCAATATTACGGGTAATGTTTTCCACACCCTTTTAATGGTTTGATCTTCATTAGGATCAACATCCACTTCTGCAATAATATTTTCGAGATCAAATAACAATTCTTGAGTACGACCGACACTAAAAGCAGGAATAACAATTGCGCCACCATCTTGCAATGAACGCTCAATGATCTGTTTTAATACCCGTTGTCGATATTCAAGCGGGTGGTGAGGTTTATCGCCATACGTACTTTCAATTACTAATGTATGCGCAGATGTCGGTGGAACAGGATCAGTGAGTAATGGCGTATTTTTAGGTCCAAGATCGCCACTAAAAACCACTATTTCATTGGTCGGCAATTTAATTTCAATATAGGCCGAACCTAAAATATGCCCTGCCGGACGAAAACGAATCTTAACTAACTCACCTGTGGGTAATACAATTTGTGCCCAGCAATCATAAGGTACCGGACGAATACGCTGGTGTATTAATGCCAATGCTTTTTCACATTGCTTATTATTGAGCCCTAACTGAATTTTAAGTCCATCTTCTAACATCAAGGGGACTAAACCTGCTGTTGCCTCGGTCGCGTAAATAGGCCCAGAAAACCCAGCCGCAAGTAACCACGGCAAGCGGCCTATATGATCAATATGGCTATGAGTCAGTAATAATGCAGCTATATTATTAATATCAAATTCAATATCTAACGTATCACGGGCTTCTTTTCCTTGGAATAAACCACAATCAATTAATAAACTATTATCCCCCATAATAAGCTCATGACATGATCCTGTTACTCCCGTTTTCGCGCCATGATGAACAATATTCACTGCTATCCCCTCTGCTTGTAATAAATAAAAGTCCTATAATGCCAGCGTACTGATATTGTTAGAAATGTTAACAGATAGAACTAGGAAGCATTCGCCGTTACAATGTTAATGTAATGTAACAAACATTAAGGAGTACATATTAGATCACAAAAAAACGCCCCAAAATATACAACCAAACACATATCAACTGTAATAGCGCTCTAATCATCAATTAAGAGAGCTTGTCGATTATGTATCCGATCATTATTGCTATTCATGGCAGAGGAAATAAACTGCCGACAACAACGCTAAGTGCGCATTGGCAACAAGCACTTAAACATGGCTTACAACGCTATAACCAATCCCAATTACACCCTCAAATTGATTTTAAAATGGCCTATTATGCTGATCACTTTTACCAACAACCTTTAGTGTTATCAGCAGCGACTACCAACGCGATTGCGCAGATTCACACCATAAAACCGTTACCTACTTATAACCGTCATGACAAAGAGCAGCCAATTCCCCTTCCTACATCACCACATTGGGCAACTAAAATGGCAGAGTGGATGGAAGATAAATTCAATATCTTCTCTTTTATCTCTAAGCCATTTTTAAAATCATTACTGCCAGATATCCATTACTATTTTCATGATTCAAGCTATCAGCGAGCTGTCGAACAACCATTAATAAAGCTGCTTAATCAATACCAACATCGACCAATCATTTTACTTAGCCATTCAATGGGCACCGTGATCGCTTATAACGTTCTCCACCAGCTTAGTCGCCAAACTACCCCGCCACAAATCAGCACTTGGTTTACCTTTGGCTCTCCACTTGGACTCACCAGCGTTAAAGGCTTTTTACCCAAAATCACTCACCAGCCCAGTGTCAAAAAGTTAGCCACGCCTGATTGTGTTACCGAGCAATGGATCAACGTCAGTGATAAAACCGACATCGTGTGTATCGATCATGATTTAAGCGATGATTACCTTGCTAATCGTCATCAAATACAGCCTCAAGATTATTACATTACCAATCACTATCCGGGTAATTCACACAAATCTTATGGTTATTTATGGAGTGATGTTATCGCGAAATACGGTATTCCAAAGGTGACATTATGAAGCCCTTTATTCTGTTAGATCCCGGTCATGGCGGCATTATTAATGGTATTTATCAAACCGCAGGCAAACGCTCACCATTATGGTCCAACGGTAAACAATTATTTGAAGGGGAATTTAATCGTGCTATCACTCAAGGGATCAGCCAAACACTGACTTTACATGGCATTGAGAATAAAATTATTGTACCAGAGCGAGAAGATATCAGCCTTCGTACTCGCGTTAATCGTGCCAACCATTTAGCAACCCAATACCCTCATCATCAATGTTTATTAATTTCAGTCCATGCCAATGCTGGCGGAGGCAAAGGATTTGAGATTTACACCAGCCGCGGCCAAACCAGCAGCGACATTGTTGCCGATCATATCACCCACGCTTTTACGCAAGTGTTTCCCAATAAACCACTTCGAAGTGATTATAGCGATGGCGACAGCGATAAAGAGCGCGGCTTTTATATGCTCAGAAAAACACACATGGCAGCGGTATTAACTGAAAATTTCTTTATGGATAATGAAATCGAATGTTGTTTAATTTTAATGTCACCGAAAGGCCGACAGAAAATTATTGATTATCATGTAAAAGGGATTTTGGCATGGTGCCGTGAGGAGAAGCAGAAGCAAAAAGATAAACAAGAGACAAGAGACAAGAGACAAGAGACAAGAAAAGCAGATAAAACGTGGCTATAAACTAGAGTAAGTTAAACCCAAAAGTATCAAGAAAAAACAGAAGCAACGTCGTCTTTGTTTTTTCTTGATTGTTATTATTTAACTCTTCAAGGAGTAACTTATGCTCGGTGTATTGTCGGAAGACCAAATAAGCGCTTAACAACAGCGGTAATACGCCAAATATAATTAATCACCGTAAAGTAACAAACAAACATCACTAAGAAAGCAATAAACATGGTTGATTCATTAATTCTGGCCGTTTCAGCCCAAATACCAATCGCGGCACAATTAATCGCAAGCAGACAAATAACAAACAGTGTTAATCGTGACGATAATCCCATGCGCTGACAAATATGGTGTAAATGTTCACGATCAGGCTTAAACGGTGATTGACCTTTACGTACTCGACGGATCATTATTGTTGCCATGTCCATCAATGGAATCGCAATTAACCACAATGCAGTAACCGGTTTAAACGCGACGATATTTGCTTCTTGCGTACCACGAACCAATAACCATACCACTGTAAATCCGATAAACACACTGCCTGCATCCCCCATAAAGACTTTAAAGCGTCGTCCAAAAGGCAACCCAAGGTTCAGCATTATATATGGCACCATTGCCGTTACTAATAAGCCACAGAAAAGAGCTAATTCACTATTACCATGAATATAGAACACATACCCCATGGCGGAGAATGTGACAGAGGCTAACCCCCCCAGCAAGCCATCAATACCATCGACCATATTGAAAGCATTAATCGCTCCAATAAATGCGACCACGGTTATAATGCCACCAATAACAGGAGACAATTGTAGAGTTTCACTGCCCATTAAATAGCCGAGGTTATCTAATGAAAGTCCACCGAAAATAATCATTGCTAACGCGATACCCGCTTGTACAACTAATCGTATTTTAAAGCTAATATCGAAATAATCATCAACGACACCAACAACCAATAAAATCAAACTACAACCGAGATACAACAAAAGGGTTAAATTAACAGGTAAAATCAATAACGCGGCAATAGAAAACGCAATAAAAACGGAGATACCACCAACTAAAGGTATAACACCTTGATGATGCTTACGTGCATTCGGCTTATCAACTAAACCAATTCTCTTTGCGACCTTACGCATAATAAATAAAGTAACAAACGACAACACAAAAACAAATATATATGAATATTCCATAATTAAATATTTACCTGTGATTTAAAGTAAAATTTATTATCAATTTAAACAAAGGTATTCATTTAAATGATAACTTTGAAATTAACTTAATAACAGAAACTACAGGCACCATATTACAGAGAAATTAATAGCTAAAGGAATAAAAACGCAAAACTGTCAAAGCAAGAATCTTTAAGATAAATTAAACATAATAAATAATAAAGAAAAAGAAACAACCAAGAAAAATATATTATAAACAATTAGTTAAATTAATATTTTTATAATTAAACAGCTATTCAGCGCCAATAAAACAAAAGCAATAAAACGCACTTAAAAACAGCAGAAATTAATTTGGCAAATAAATATAGGCACAGAAATACAAATAACGTATGGATATTTTAATAAGTATTAAATAACAAACACAAAAAAACCACAATCATTCAATAAGAATATGAATTGTGGTTTCTTAAATATTATATATTAGGCTGTAACTGTTATTGTTGTTTTATAAATTGATATAACAACAAATTAAAATAATGACTACTTTTTCGTTTTTATAAGTTCTGAACTGTAGTCATATTCGCCAAGACGATCTTCACGACGCATTTGCTTTGCTTGCTTATCGTACTCATCAAGTTTGCTTAACCACGCCATAAATTGCTTTAACAGTTGCATATCACTTCACTCTTAAATATATAAATATTCTGAACAACGTCCTGTTCTATTTGCACAGTATATGCACAGCATTAATCATGATCCACACAAAAGAATACATTTAAGGTATATTTGTGACAAAAAGCATAACCGTCAAAAATATGACGACAATACACGGCAGTAGTTATAACTTATTTTTATAGTAAGCATTTTAGTGCTTATTTAATGAGTCAAAAAGGGAACGAGGAGAAAGGTGTCGAGAGGCGAGGTTTTTAGGGATGAAGAAGAACAGAATAGTATCTAAAAACATTTTCCATATCGAAACCTCAGCTCTTCCTCTCCCCTTACTCTATCCCAAACCAAATCAATGCAGTATCATTCATAGGAATAAATAATAGGTATTTGATATGCAACTTAAACCATTACAAAAAGGTCGTTATCAGCAATCTTGGGTTGATGAATATACCAAGATAGAAAAAATAGTCTTAGATTGTATTAGCGAGAAGAGGTTTATCGATGAAGGGCAGTTAGTCATGCAACAAGGACAGCCACTCGGTGCACTGATCTTAGTTAAACAAGGCCGTATAGCATTAAAATATAGTACCCGTAGTGGGCGTACCTTTCAGCTGGGGACAATTTATTGCGATCACCAGATTTTTGGAGAAATGGAGTTTTTTTCTAATTACCGATGTCAGATGGATATCATTGCATCTGAAGCACTCGAAGTGTGGATCATTAACCGCGATAAGCTGCAACAGGCACTGAATCAAAATCCACAACTAGCGTTATTCTTTGCCAGTGCTATAGCTATTGATTATCAAGATACAGTTGAAATTCTAACGCGGCGTTTGCTCTACCCTATTGCTTATAATATTGCCTACGATCTTTATCACCAGCACTTAAATGATCTGCCCATTGATGGCTTTACCAAAGGCTATTTAGAAGCAGAACGCTTTGGTACCTCTGATAGAGTTTATCGTCGTTCAGTACAACAATTGATCACATTAGGCTTAATCAATAAAGAAAAGAAAAAATTAGTGGTTGTGAATATGGATAAGCTCAAAGCCTATTTAGACGCAGAAGAGTAAGCACATAGGTCCTTACTCTTCATTTGATAATCATACTTTTGGTTGCATTAGATTAACGGCATAACATCGCTTGGCGCACTTGGTAACGCTGGCATAGCAATAGCATTACCAAAATAATCGCGTAAATAACCGGAATGGCATACATCACCGTTTGAAGACCGACCACACGCTCAAATACAGAACTGATTGCAGGACTAAACATAGCACCAGCACTACCACTGACTAAAATATATGACACATTCTTACTGCTGGCATTGCGAACAAACGACACCCCATAAGCAATAAAAGCATTATAAAGCGCAGCACACACAAAACCGTAGCCATAGGTTAAGTAAGATAACCATGACATCTTATCTGTGGTCACGATAACCGCCGTGATCACCATCGCCAATGAAATCACCACCAATAAGAAATGTTGAATTTTCATGCGCGATACAATCACCGTCGACACCAATGCGCCCACTAACGCAGCAGACCAGTATTGAGTGATAATGCTACCTGCGTCTTCAAATGGAATCGCAAACTTATCTTTAACAAAGATAGGCGCCCAAGTTAAGAAGGTATAAAGCGCAAGCATGCCAAGGAATAAACCAATACCACCACTAACAATACCGAAATTCCATTCAGACTGTTCTTTCTCGCCATTGATCCCTGAAGCTTCACAAGCTTTAAAGTTAGTGAATACTGCAATAATCGCAGTTGCAATTGCGACCATACCAACAGCTAAGTAACTGTAGCTCCATGATAGACCTTGCGTTAAGGCATAAGTGGTGATCAAAGGGAAGATAACCCCAGCAATGTTAAACGTAGCATCTTGCACCACTAACATTGTGCTTTGAATTTTATCTTTCCACACCGATACCACAATGGTACCCGCGATACATAAACCGACACCGCCACAAAAACCAATCGCAGTCATCGCCATCATCACCACCGTTAAACTGGTGGTCAGATGCAAAATAACCGCCGCAATGGCAATCAATGAATAACAGCCCATTGTCATACGTTTAATACCGATTTTTTCAATCAGGAAAAACGCAGCAATCGTACCTGCTAGTGCGCCACCATTGAGTAATGAAAATATCGACGCAACTTCGTTTACATTGGCTGCAAACTTGGTGGCGATAGGTTCAATTAGCATTCCAAATTGAGTGGCAAAACCTGCCATAATAAAATTGGCAAGGAAACTAAGGGCGGTAAGGGTGATTTTATTCTTCATTGATTCCACTCCATGAGTCAGCGGCGAAGCAACGGCTCTTTAATGTCATTCAAAAAAGAGCCCATTGCGGAATGATTAAGGCTGTAATGCGGTTTCCAATGCCAATTCAATCATATTATTGAAAGACAATTGACGTTCTTCAGCGGTAGTTTCTTCACCGGTTAAACAGTGATCAGACACAGTTAAAATAGCGAGGGTTTCGATATTAAACTGATGACCAAGGCCATATAATCCCGCCACTTCCATATCAATCCCTAATACTCCAAAACGTTCTAACGCTGGAATCAAATCTTGATCAGGATCGTAATACATATCACCGGTGAAAATGTTACCGACCTTTACATCAATGTTTTTCTGTTGCGCTGTCATATAGGCATTGTGTAATAAACCAAAACTGGCTGACGTTGCCATTTGATAACCACTGCTACGTTTAGCATTAGTTGGAGAATCCGTACCTGCTGCTTGCGCTAAAATAATATCGCGCATATGAACATCTTTTTGAGTGGCACCAATGCTGCCAATACGAATAACGCGCTTCACCCCAAAGTCATGAATCAGTTCGTGACCATAAAGCACCATTGAGGGAATACCCATACCGTGTCCCATCACCGATACTCGCTGACCTTTGTAATAACCGGTATAGCCCAACATATTACGAACATCAGTGACTAACACTGCGTCCGTTAAATAGGTTTCAGCAATAAACTTCGCCCGCAATGGATCACCTGGCATGATCACAGTTTCAGAAAAGTCACCCGGTTGAGCATTAATATGTGCAGTCATGATATAAACCTTCAAGTGTTTGTCTGCGCTCATAGTAAACAAACACCCACTCAATATTTCAGGACTAAAGTCCGCTTTTTCGGTTTGATATCTCAATTTTATTATTCTTATTTAAATTGAACTTTTGGGCATATTTACAATAACTTTTCAACTTAGAAATAGTGATAAAAATTAAAATAAAACAATAGGATAAGCGCTAATTATGAGCTCGAATCATAACAACTCACCGAACCAACACGCAAAGCGATAAATGCCATTCAACATCGCATAAATAATTAATCCGTAAAAAATACAGAATAAAAAAATAAAACGCTAAAAACGAAAAAAGCCCGTATTGAACCATTTATACAAAAGGTTCAATACGGGCTTTTATTTAACATTCATCTTCGTGATTCTTGGCTGTGAATACACGAACTAACCACCGTAATTCTCTACAGTGAGTACCACAACCACCCCGTCATTCCCTACAGTGAGGTTACGAGCGAGATAGGGAATCTAATGATGATTACTCAACGTTAGTTTTATTACCTTGTGGCGTTAAATCTAATAAAGCAGCATATCAATAACATCAATTATTCTGCAGGGCAATTTACTGACCCATACCAAATAAAACCGTCTTCACTGTTAGTAACAGCACTTTTATATCTAACATCAGACTTTGATGCTTAATATAATAGATATCATACTTATGCTTCCACACGGCATCTTCAACCGAAGCACCATAGGCATACTTTACTTGCGCTAATCCTGTCACACCCGGCTTAATTGCATGTCGAAAACGATAATATGGAATAGTTTGTTCAAGGCCTTCAATAAAGACTTCACGTTCAGGACGAGGACCAATCAACGACATCTCATCTTTTACAATATTGATTAACTGTGGCAATTCATCAATACGGGTTTTACGAATAAACTTACCAACACGAGTAACACGCGCATCATTTTTAGATGCCCATTGCGCACCATCTTTTTCAGCATCATTACGCATCGAACGAAACTTAATCACTTCAAATTCTTTATTATATTGGCCCGTACGACGTTGTTTAAAAAACACCGGCCCAGGTGACTCTAATTTAATAAAAACAGCAGTAATAAGCCCAACAGGAATGGCAATCAAGGCTAACAATGCAACACAAAACAAATCGAGTCCGCGTTTTATGGCTCGTCGAGGTCCACTCGACAATAACGAAAATGATTTTTGATGTAAAAAATAATGTGGGTGCAGTAGCTCTGTTTCAGTAAACCCTAAGCGGCGATCGAGATAGGAGACAATAGGTTCAACCCAAGCCCCTGATTCTGTAGCGGCGATTAAAAAGGCATTTTCTTCACTATCAAATTCAGCCGAACGGTAATGACAAATTAATTTACGCTTAAAATCAGTAACCGAATAATCATTTAACACATAATTAATATGGTTGCGCTCTAATACCGTTAAAATAGTATCAACCTGATCAAGCGGACAATAGACATAAACCAATGCTGATGTTTTTGCTATTTTTTGATCAGATAAAACAGGAGTGATAGCCTCGTCCGAAGGAGTGACCGTGATCATATTCATTACAGAATCCAGTTAAGGTGATGTCTTTTATACTGACAATATTGACATCAAATAAAAATTAACACTTGAGCAACAATATGCATATAAGTATTTGCGTGCTATATGAATATGCGTATTAAGATAATTTTTATGAAGGTAACCAACCATGTAACGAATATTTTTTTAAATTTGGGTCAAAAAGAGGTTTTAATAGAAGAAGAACAAGTGACGAGGAAGCTGTCTCAAATTTTGTGTAACTGCCGACACTTAAAAAAAGAGATAACAAAATCGTTGAAACTTTAGCTCTTTCCTAGTCCCAGCTCTTCCTCATCCTTACAAATCTGGCTCTTACTGTCCCATACCAAACAACACAGTTTTTACGGTACGTAGAATAATTTTTAAATCCATACGCAAGCTTTGGTGTTTAATATAATGAATATCATACTTGTGCTTCCAGATAGCATCTTCAACTGACGCACCGTAAGCATATTTAACTTGAGCAAGCCCAGTTACACCCGGCTTAATCGCATGACGGAAACGATAATAAGGAATTTGAGTTTCTAAATCCTTAATAAACACTTCTCGTTCTGGGCGAGGACCAACTAATGACATCTCACCTTTTAAAATATTAATCAATTGTGGCAGCTCATCAATACGGGTTTTACGAATAAACTTACCGACACGGGTCACTCGTGCATCATTTTTAGATGCCCATTGAGCACCATTTTTTTCAGCATCATTACGCATAGATCGAAACTTAATCACTTCAAACTCTTGATTATATTGTCCGACCCGTTTTTGACGGAAAAATATAGGCCCTGGCGATTCAAGTTTAATTAATACTGCTGTAATTAATCCTACAGGAATCGCAATTTTGGCCAATAATATGACGCAAAAAATATCAAGTACGCGCTTAACTACTCGATTTTTTTTGTTAGACAATATGGAAAAAGATTTTTGATGTAAAAAGTAATGAGGATGAAGCAATTCAGTTTCAGTAAAGCCTAAACAACGATCTAAATAAGACACTAACGGTTCAATCCACGCACCAGATTCAGTGGCTTTAATTAAAAAGGCATTTTCTTGCTCATTAAATTCAGCAGAACGATAATGGCAAATAACCTTATTTTTAAAATCAACCAGACTATAATCATTTAATGCATAATTTATATTATTCTTGTTTAGCACCACTGTAATTGTGCTTATTTGATCTTTAGGACAATAAACATAAATAGCAGCGGTTGTTGTTACGACAGTCTGAGTTTCTGAAGTCGATGCAATAACTTCAGAATCTTGAGTAGAAGAGGTTATGTCAGACATGAGTTGTCCTTTGCTTTGTTATGATGATTTTTTTAAGCCTAAATAAGCATAATTAAGAAAATAAAATGTACTTTGTTTTAAATTAAGTTTTTCAATTTCTCTATATAATCGCCATTGATATTTAGCTGCATCTGTTTTATTCGAAGATACGCTATTTGTTTGTACAGCTAGATAATCAGCTAGCACTTCATCCATACCTAACGCATAATCTACTTGTTTTAATATTCTAAGCCATAAACCTAAATCTTGGCGTTTTGATATATTAGGCATATAAACTTTGCCAATTTTATCAGTATCATATATTGCCGTTAAACAACCAATACGATTACTTTTAAGCATATCAGTATAAGTTACTTTTAATATGGGTTTATAAACACGTAAATGATTACCATCACTATCTAAACAATTATAAGCAGTATAAGATAAGGCAATATCTTTCTCACTCATAAAATTTAATTGTTTTTCAAGCTTAGTTGGATGCCATTGATCATCAGCATCAAGAAAAGCAATATAACGGCCTTGAGCATGCTCTATTGCAATATTTCGAGCAATCGCAGGTCCCGCATTCCACGTTCTTTCAATTAATTTAACTCGAGAGTCTACGGCAACAATACTTTTAATTAATTCACGAGAATGATCAGTAGAACAATCATCAACAATAAGCATTTCCCAATCCGTCATAGTTTGAGAAATAACTGAATTAATTGTTTTTTCTATTGTTGCAATACAATTATATGAAGGAGTAATAATTGAAACTAAAGGAGGCGTTTTATTTATAGCCATTAGAGTGTCCAATAAATGGCAGCTATTAACCTTAATATTACAGGCTCACTATCCATGAATGAAAGAAAGAAAATAACTAGTCAGTATTGTTTATTAATCAGCACCAAATAAATCACGGGTATATACTTTATCAACAATATCCGCTAATTCATCAGCCATACGATTAGAGACAATCACATCACAGCTTTGTTTAAATTCGGCTAAATCATTTATTACCAATGAATTAAAAAACTCTTTTTCTTCAAGTACTGGTTCATAAACAACAACTTCAATACCTTTGGCTTTTATTCGCTTCATAATGCCTTGAATACTTGAGGCGCGGAAATTATCCGAACCAGATTTCATGATTAAACGATAAATACCCACACGTTGTGGTTTACGGCGTAAAATTGAATCAGCAATAAAATCTTTACGAGTCGTGTTAGCATCAACAATTGCACCAATAATACTATTTGGCACATCATTATAATTAGCACGTAATTGCTTAGTATCTTTCGGTAAACAATAACCACCATAACCAAACGATGGATTATTATAGTGATTACCAATACGAGGATCTAACCCTACCCCTTCGATAATTTGACGGGCATTTAACTTATGAATTTCAGCATAGCTATCTAACTCATTAAAATAAGCGACACGCATTGCTAAATAAGTATTAGAAAATAACTTAACCGCTTCAGCTTCAGTAGCATCGGTAAATAATACTTCAATATTATCTTTTAATGCACCTTCAACTAATAAATTAGCAAAAGTATGTGCACGTTCACTTTGCTCACCAACAATAATACGTGACGGATAAAGATTATCGTATAATGCCCGTCCTTCTCGTAAAAACTCAGGTGAGAACATAATGTTATCACAACCAAACTGTTGCTTAACTTGCTCGGTATAACCAACAGGAACGGTTGATTTAATCACCATGACCGCTTGTGGATTAATTGCTAATACATCTTTAATTACCGCTTCAACAGATGAAGTATTAAAATAATTGGTTTTAATATCATAATCAGTCGGGGTTGCAATAATAACAAAATCAGCATTTTCATAAGCTAATTGCTTATTCAATGTTGCATGAAAATTTAATGGCTTATTTTGTAGAAAATCTTCAATTTCCTTATCGACTATTGGCGATATTTTATCATTTAATAAATTAATTTTTTCTTCAATAATATCAACAGCAACAATTTCATTATGCTGAGCAAGCAGCATAGCATTAGACAGACCGACATAGCCTGTACCTGCGATCGTAATTTTCATTTTTTAGACTCAAGCCAAATATTACCATATTTATAATCAGCTTTAATATCAGAAAAAGGCTCAAAACCACTTCCTGGTGTAAAGGTCATTTCTCCAAATAGAACTTTACCATCAACTAAATATAAATCCACACGGACATAATCAAAACCTTCAGATAAACCAAATGCAATTTCTTTTAATTTATTGAGTTCTTCAACTTTAGGTAAGTTATATTGTCCACCAGTATATAACAAGTCATAATTAAGACGATTCCAGTCTAAATCATATAGGTTTCTTTTATGATCAGAAAACCTATCAAAATCTACTTGTAAAAAACCATCTGAAGAATTAAATATATGAAATTTAAAATCTTCAATATCTCCATCTTTATTATCTATAAACTCTTCAATAATAATTTTTTTAGGTATTTCATCGTATTGAGTCTCCCCAAGAATAGAACCAATATATGATTCCATATAAGCTTTTCTAAATTTATCTTTAATGTATTCATAATCGATATTATTTTTATTCTTTACAATTTCAATATGGTTATTACCACTACCAAAGTTAGTCTTTATAACAAACTTATTAGGCAATACGGAAAAGTCTACATCATCAATAGTCTTATTAACTGAGATTAAAGGAATAAGGTATTTACTACCAATTTTATTTTCAATAAACTCTCTCACCAAAAATTTATCAGAAAGTCTAGTGTAAATAGGAAGTATATTTAACTTCCTTTTTTGTATTTTTTCAGAATATTTTATTTCGTTATCAAAAGAAACAATACTTTTATGCTTGATAAAATAATATATTTTTATTCTTAATTTCAAAGGAAAAAGACAAAATATTTTAATTAATTTACTTTTCATTTATTTTTAACTCTGAATGTCTATAATAAATACCAGATTTTGATAATTTTTTATTCATTACTGTATTTCCAGCAATACATGATGAAGGAGGTATAATAGATCCAGCGAGAATAAGAGAATGCCCCCCAATCCAGGATCCTTTACCTATATGAATACTTTCTCTGTTTGGCTTTCCATATCGATAAGAACCTCTATAAAGAGTATGATTACCAGTAATAATAATAGCAGAGTAACCAACCATAACCTCATCAGATATTATAAGGGAAGTTGATGCATCTACAATAACATTTGAAGCTATAATACAATCAGTACCAACTTCAATATTTTCTAACCCTTTAATTAAAGCGTTACTAGCTACCTGAAAATTATTACCTGAGCTTTTCATTCCAAATGAATAACACCAGCCTCTAAACCTCATTATCATTGGTATATCAGGAAAAAAATACATAACGGTTCTAATTAACCATGAATATAATAATAAAAATTTATGCTTCATTAATTACCTCATCAACAAACTTATCTAAAGTAAATCTGATACTATTTTCATTCCCTTTAGTAGCTCGACTACCAATAAATTCAGGGGAAGAAGAATTCAAACAAAAAAGGATTGAATCATATAATCCTTTACTATCTTTAGAAGCTGATATATTACCGACTAAATTGTTATTTTTATCCGTCATTACTCGACGAACATAACCAACATCTGTAGATATACAAAATAAATTATGA
The DNA here is from genome assembly GCF_003025475.1 of Photobacterium sp. NCIMB 13483. NCBI lineage: Bacteria > Pseudomonadati > Pseudomonadota > Gammaproteobacteria > Vibrionales > Vibrionaceae > Photobacterium > Photobacterium sp. NCIMB 13483. Next base: position 41,425 of record NZ_PYLV01000026.1, on the reverse strand, counting down.
TACATTGCCTCTAATATAACTCGAGGACCAGTTTCGGATAGAGACGGATTAATAAAATAATTATGATCTTTGTAAACTTGATCTAAATCAGGTCCATTTTTAATAAAGCCAAGCATTCTTATATTATTTTCAAGTTTGTGAAACAATATCATTTCATTTAATTTTGAATATAATGCACCAGAACCAACAATAGTTAATACAGCATAACTATGAAGCTTAACAATGTTTTTAAATGCTAAAATTAAATTTTCTAACCCCTTACCTTCTTGAAGCCTAGATACACATAAAAAACTAAAATCATTATAATTTTTTTCTTTTCCTTTTTCTTTTATATCTATTTCTTGTTTAGTTAAACTACTTTCAATTAATACATTTACTTTATTTTTTAAAAACAAAGGTAAATCATTTATTACAGAGTCACCATTAGCACTACATTGATTTAATCTTGCAGAAAGACATATAATATAATATTCAGGATAAAATAGGAATAATTTAGCAATTGTCTTTACCTTTGCATTCCTAAAACCACTTTTTATTACTTCTATTGGATTTGACGTAAAATGATAATTCAATTTCGATTTGTTTTTATATAAATTAAACATCCAAGAAAAAGGCTCTGGTGTTCGAATATATATATAATCAGCTTTGTTACATAAATCCTTTATACCATTTTTTATTGCACCTATATTTTTCATAGCTTTAATATAAGAATTAAAAGATGGTAACTTAATTAATTCAACATCACTAAATGGAATAAAAACATGGGAATCATTTACTTTTGAAAACTTAGTATTTGATAATAAAACAACACGACCGATAGATTTATTTGATTTAAATGCATATAAATATTTAGCATGAATAGCTTCTATATAGAAACCATCATCTGCAGGGATCACCCCCCAATTACAATAAAGTCCTAATATCATTTATATGACCTTTCCCGTTAAAAAATAAAAAGGGACTATTCCGACATAATCAAATTGCAAATCAATATTTGATACAAAAAATCTAGCAAAACCTGCAAGCATTATAATAATAAATAATGCAATGAAATTTTTATTATTATCCCTAACTAATAAAATTGAAGCATACATAGCAGAAAGAACAACACTTAATGGAAATATAATCCTAAACGCATGTGTTATGGTAGCTGAAAATAAAATAAAAATAACAGTAAACAATAATATATTAAATTCTTTGGACCTATTTCCATTTATAAAACAGACAACTAAAATAGGAATAAAATATATTACCGTTTTAACTCCGTCCATAAAATATAATAATGAACCAGTTCTCAATGATATGTTCAATTTATTTGCCAATACCGAAGGTAGCATACTAAAAACGATATCACCAAGAAAAAGCTGCCATGTAACTCCAATAAAGATTACGATTAAAAAATATATTTTTTTTAATCGATAGTTAATAATAAAATAAACTATTGGAAATATAACAATACTACTTGTATGAAAAGAAATTGCTATAATAAAGAAAATAGCCTGATTAAACTTACCCTTAGAAAATAAAGCAAATATGATAAAAGCACATGCTATTGACTGACGCCAAAGCAAAGTTAATGATCCTATTTTAAACAAAAAACAAGATAGTATAAGTATTAGGAGTATATTTTTACATTTATATTGTTTGATAATAACAAAATAAACAGCAACATAGTTTAAGAAAATTGTAATGAAATTCATTACAATAGAGAACTCAATTTCATTTAAATCAAAAAATGACAATATATTATTTAAAACAAAATAACCATATTCAAATCTAAAATCAGAAAACAAAGCTCCATCTATAATTAATTTATAATATTGGAAGTAAATTAGAAAATCGCTAGATCCTGCAGTTGTTAATAACTTACCTGAATATAATGTAGCTAAAGATAAAGATAATATAAAACCATATGATATAATAACTATTTTACTTGAAGAATTTCCATTATATATAGAATATACAATACAGCCGAAAACTGACACTAAAGGAGAGTATACATATAATAATACTATTATAAAAAAAAACATTATATAACTTTCAACCTAAGCCATTTAATACATCTAAGAATTAATATTAATATTTTCTTTTCATTAATCTTAATGTTATTATTTTTAGCAAATGTAAAATATGGGAAAAGTAAAGAAACACTAACAAATGGTATTAAATAACAAATATTCTTATTAAGAATATTTGCTTCTTCTGGACTATATTTAATCTTTAGAATTTTTTTAATTTCATCTTTATATTTTCCATTTTCAGATCCTATTTTTTCATTACTAATTTTGACTTGATTAGTTATCTGAATAGTATTATATTTTTTAGATACTTGTTTTTCATGTGTTCTATATTTTAGTAACACCTCATTTAAATTAGCAAAATCACCGTACTTACTCAAATCTACCCAAAATTTATAATCTTCAGAATGAATATAATATTTATTATATTTTAGTCTTGTTTTTCTAAACATTGTAGTTGGGTGACAAAATGGTGTTGAGAAATTTAACTGTAATTTACACATTTCATTTGATATCGGTAAATTACTAATACCAACATTAACACCAAACATTTCGAACTGAGTTCCACAAATAACAACATTATTATTTTTTTCCAAGAATTCTAACTGTTTTTGGATTCTTGTCGGATAACTAATATCATCAGAATCCATTCTCGCAATATAATCTCCACTACAATTTTCCAGCCCAAAATTTAATGTATCAATTAAACCACAATTATTTCTATTAAAAATTTTTACTCTTTTATCTTCGGCCGAAATCCTATTAATAATTAAACTTGTATTATCCGTTGATCCATCATTAACAACAATTATTTCTAAATTTTTATATGTTTGGTTAATTATAGATAGTAAAGCCAATTCGACATGTTTTTCACCATTATAAACAGGAACAATAACAGAAACTAATTTATTCATAACCGTATCCATGAATTAGGAATTAATGTTGAGTCATCCATATTCTCATTAACAAACCATTTTTCAGGGGCAATCACTATTTTAGTCTTATTTCTATTTAGCCAAGCAGCCCACCAACTAAAAGTACTATTAGCTATAATGTTATTTTCACATAATGACATTAAATACATATCAACTTCTGGTTCTAAGGATGACCCTTCAATATATTTAGTATTTAATCCAAAATTTATATTCTCTTTACACCAATCTATATCATCAGAAAAAACATAAAAAATTGTATTATCATCAACTCTTCCTTTTTTTTCTAATACTTTTATTGCCTTTTCATAATAGGTTTGGTCACATATACCATGTGTTTTATTTGCTGCTTCATTTGATAAATAATCACCTCTTCTTATATGAAGAGATATACTATTTTTCCTTGTAATCATATCTATTAAATCTTTATTTTTTTCTTTAGATTCATCCATTAAGTCAAACTCATCTAATAAAACATCTCTTATATCAATGAAATATTTTTCAGATTGAAAATAACCGTATAAATAGGAATATTTATTAACACTAAAAATATTAGAGTCAAATGTTAATTTTCTTTCTTTATAAACCAAAGGATTAATCATTGCCATTTTTTTATTATAAATCGTGTTTTTTATATAATGATTTATATTTATAAATTTTGAGGTGCACTTTAATTTATTTAGTCTCAGGGGATGAACATCATAATTATCCATAACACTAACATCAACAACAAGTTGAGTATTATTTCTTTTTGCAATTGATAATGCAGTTGCATATTGAAATAATTGATTACCCAAACCACCTATAATTTCAATTTTTAGCATAAAATCCTCTAGAATAACCAATCCAAATACATAATAAAAAAATCAAACTACCACTAAATAATACAAAGATATTCTCGATTGAAACACCATAAGTATAATCAAATAAAAGAACAGGTAATGATGCAGGAATTATAATAATCACTTTCTTAAAGAGTAATTTATAATTTATTCTAAAAGAAGTTACATTTTTCATTATAAAAAACATCACAATAAAAACAATTAAAAATGAAATTAACAGAACAAAAGGAAATACAATTCCAACATGGCCAATTGCAATAAAAGACAAAAAAACAATACTAATAATAAAAAAAGTCAAACCTGATATATAAGGAATAGATAATAACTTTGTTTTATTTTCTGACTGAGCAATAAGGGAAACTGCATTTGTAATAACTCTAAAAAAATCAATTATTATTGCAACATATACGACATTTAAAGATGATGAAAAATTAGCTGATATTAGTAGTGGGAAAATATATTTAATATAACAAAAAATAAATAACACTACAGGTAAATAAACCCCCAAAACATTATCAATATACCCTTCTATATTTTTAACTCTATCACTTATCTTTTCTGATTTAATACCATTATAGAATTCAGGTTGAAAATATTGAGTCGTTAATGATTCTAATACTGACATAATTTGCAATGAAACACCAAAACCCACCGCTAAATATGCTAAATAATCAATCCCTATATATTTATCAACATATATTCGATAACCGGAGTTTAACCCCCACATAAAAAATGTAGCTAAACTAATTGGAATACAAAATTTAAATATTATTTTAAAATTTGAATATTTTATTCTATAACTTTTTTTGTTATATCTATATTTCCGTTTAAAGAAATATATAGCATAAAATAAGGACAATCCATTTCCAATAGTAATACCTAACACCCAATTGATATAACTCGGCCCAAATAAATACAAAAATAACAATGATAAAAATAATGATATTAAACTTGTAAAAACTAATGACACAACAAAAAAACGATTATTATTTAATATATTAGATAAGAAAATGATATTTTGGTTTGAATTAACAAACATTATAGAAAGACATACAATTATTATCATTTCAGTCGTACTATTATATAAATTAAAATCATTTAAAAAATATAACACTATTAATGCGATAAAAGAAACTATTACCGTAGCTAATATATATATATATAATTTATTTACTACTGTACCATCATCTTTCCATTTATTTATATTGCAATTATAATATTGCGCTAAAGGGTTCAAACAAAACAATGACCAAAAAGTAAAAATAGTATTGTATAAATAATAACCACCCACATTTTCATCATTTAGATATGTCGTTAAACACCTTATTGATATTAGCATTATTACTATTTGGAGTAATTTACCTAATATTATTTCTACAACTCTATTTTTAGTCATTTCTTTAAGTATTTAAACTCGTTATTCATTTAATATAAAATCTAACAATCAATATAATAAATGACGTTTGAAGTAATCACTGAATAACCACAACCAACTATAATAGTAAAATCATAGTTGATTAAATTAATGCTACCAATTTAACCCATGAAAAACACAAACATCTATCATTAATATTATTTTAATTTTGTAACTAATTTTATTAGGATACGCTAATTCGTTGTATGCTTCATTATTTATAAGCAAAAACTTCTGAATATCATTTCGCTAATATTTTTTGATCGTTCTTCCCGATTCGATTCGACATAAAACCTAAGCTCAGGGGCATTTCCTGATGGGCGTAAGTGAATAACATCATCATTTGATAACGTTATTCTTAATCCATCCGTTAAATTAACAGATTCAACTTTTAAATTTTCAAAACCAATTTTAACTAAAAACGTAATAGGATGTTCTTTCACTTCACTTAATATTACTGAACTTTTTTCTATTGCAAAATTTTGAATACGATCACTATACGTGTATCGTTGCGGTAAGGAATTAACTAACTTAGTGATAGATGATTCTTTTACGGCCGCTAATAACATCAATGCCGGTAGAACTGCATCGCGCGTAGGTAGGGCTTTAATTACCTTATTATTAATTTTTATATCAGAGCCTAATAAAAAACCACCATTGGCTTCAAACCCAGCAATTGAAGAGTAGGACTTTATTAATTTTTCAAATTCAGCAATCACATAAGGCGAGCCAATTTTTGTGCGGCTAACATACTTAAATAAATTACAACTTTCAATTGACGTATTACAGCTAACAGGCACCGCTAACGCCTCAATATTCATAGCATTAGCACAAAGTAAACCTAATATATCACCACGTAACCAATTACCTTGTTCATCTGCCACTAATGGACGATCACCATCACCATCAGTTGAGAAAATAAAGTCTAAATTATATTCTTTTGACCATCGTTTCGCTTTTTTCTTATCCGCTACTGATACCGCCTCGGTATCAATAGGAACAAATTCATTACTACGCTCAAGGGTAATAACGTCAGCACCTAATGCTTCAAATAATGGCGTGTATAAATCACGTCCTGCACTTGAATGTTCATAAATACCAATACGTTTATCTGCTAACATTTCGTTATCAAATAACGAGGTATAACGTTCTATATATTTAATAGCAGCTTTATCATTAACAACTAATTCAGGCAAATCAGTAACAGCTTCAAATCTAGCCGTTGCATTTAAAATTGCTTGCTCATCTGCTTTACTAATTTCCCCATCAGGGCGATAAAATTTAAGTCCATTACGATCAAACGGAATATGGCTACCTGTTACCATGATACAAGGGATATTATCTTGCATTGAAACATAAGCTAAGGCAGGTGTTGGCACTACACCATAATAAATAACCTCAAGTCCTAACTCTTGTAATGCTTTTGTACAAGCTTGTGCCATTTCAGGGCTACTTGGTCGGTTATCAATAGCAATAGCAACTTGTTTAAAAGTAAAGTTTTTAACCATACTCTCAACAAAGGCATGAGTAAATGCAGCACACACATCAGCAGAAAACTGTGTAACTAAACCTCGTGCACCGCTGGTTCCAAATTGAATACCAGATTCTTTTATTATTTCATAACTTAACAACGTCATTAATAACCCACTCCATATTCTTCAATTCTAACAACATCGTTTTCTGATAAATAAGCTCCAGAACGTACTTCAATAATCTCTAATGGAATCTGACCTGGATTTTCAATTGAATGAGGAGCACCGATAGGAATATAAGTTGATTCATTTTCACTCAGTAAAAATGTTTTATCTCCATTAATGACCTTTGCTGTTCCCTTTACTACGACCCAATGTTCTGCGCGATGATAATGCATTTGAGTAGCTGTACGTTCACCAGGTTTTACCATCACGTGTTTAACATGAAAGCGATCACCTTCTGCAATTTCATCATGCGTTCCCCAAGGACGATAAACTTCTCGATGCTGTAAATATTCATCTCGATTAGCGGCTTTAAGTTGCTCAACAATACCTTTTACATCTTGTACTTTATCTTTATGGGCAACGAGTACAGCATCTTTGGTTTCAACAACAATAAGATCTTCAACACCAACCGTTGCAACTAATTTATTTTGAGAATAAATGTAACTATTAACTGTATTTTGCGTTAGTACATCACCACGAATAGCATTGCCGTCAACATCTTTTGGGTTCACTTCCCAAAGAGATGACCAAGAACCAACGTCACTCCAATTCGCATCCATTGGAACAACAACAGCATCTTGGGTTTTTTCCATCACTGCATAATCAATAGAATCATCAGGACATGAAGAAAATAATACTTCGTCTAAGCGAATAAAATCCAAATCAATTCGATTACTGCTAAATGCTGATTGGCAAACACGTAATATTTCAGGTGAGTATTTTTCTAATTCAGCTAAATAACGAGATGCTTTAAATAAAAACATACCGCTATTCCAATAAAATTCATTAGTCTCAATATATTCTTGCGCTGTCATTAAATCTGGCTTTTCAACAAAGGCATTTACTTTATAAGCATATTCCGAAACCTGAATACCACGACGAATATAACCATATCCAATTTCAGGTTTTAAAGGCACGATACCAAAAGTAACTAAACTGCCTTTTTCTGCTTCAACAATTGCATGTTCAATCGATGCTAAGAATGCATCGGTATTTTGAATAACATGATCAGCTGCTAATACTAATAATAATGGGTCATCACCATCAGCTAATGCTTTTAAAGCTGCTAATGCAATTGCAGGTGCCGTATTACGACCAACAGGTTCTAAGATAATGCCGCTATTATCAAGTCCACCTAAGCGTAATTGCTCTGCAACAATAAAGCGGTGTTCTTCATTACAGATAAATAATGGATCTTGATGCTCGATATCATCAAGACGCTCCACTGTTTCTTGAAGCATCGTAGCTTTAGATATAATAGATAGAAATTGCTTAGGATATAAGGTACGAGACAATGGCCACAGGCGACTACCTGAACCGCCAGCCATAATGATAGGTAGAAGCATAATCCATTCTTCTTTTTATTGAGTGATAAAATAGCGCTTAGTGTAATGATGAACATCATCAACACTTAATAAAGTTGCCATATCAAACCATTGATAGTGACCATGTTGTTCTATTGGTAATTGACTAAGCAATATATCTAACTTAATACGATATCCAAGCACCACATAATGAGTACTAAAATCATCACCAGAAAAATTATCGTCATAAAAATGTTCAAAAGGCCCTATTAGGGTCGCATCAGACAGTTGTAACTCAACACCGAGTTCAGCTTTAGTTAATCGGGAGAATGCCTGCGCCATCGTTTCATTTTTCACAATACGGCCACCAGGCACAAACCAAAAACCTTGCGCGGGCTTATTAAGTCGTATACCTAATAATATTTGATTATTTTCGTTCTCAACAATTAAATCAATAGATATAAGCGGAGTATTTCTTATTACAGATTTAAATTTACTATCAGATAAATACATATATTAAAGCTAGCTTTTCAGCTAGCTTCCTAATCGATAACTTATAATGTCGCTTTTATTAATTCAGCAACAGTCTGTAATTCACTTTCAATATTATAATGGTGATTACCAATAAATAAGCCACAATCAGTAATAGTATCACTGTTTACTAATTCACCTTGAACTTCGTAGTCAAAATATTTAACTACATCATTACGAACAAAGTTACCAGCAACGATAGGACGACAGTCAATTCCATTTTCTGTTAATATTTTAACGATTTCATCACGCTTAGTTTTCCCCGCATCTATAATTAATGCAAAACCAAACCAACTACTTTTCCCCGTTTCTTTCTGGATTTGTATACCATCAATTGTCGAAAAAATATTTTGAAAAATAACAGCATTAGCCTGACGCCCTGCAATAATGCTTGGTAATTTAGCGAGTTGTTCAATGCCTAAAGCACCAGACATATCTAATGGGCGAAGATTATAGCCCGGTAAAACAAAACGGAATGATTCTTCAAACGGATTACCCGTTTTGATACATACTTTATTATCTTCAGGTAAATTACGAGTCCAACCATGAGCTCTGATTGATAGCATAATATGGTAAAGTTCTTCATCATTAGTCACAGATAAACCACCTTCCATTGTCGATATATGATGACTAAAGAAAGAACTATATGTACCAATTAACCCAAAAGTACCCGCTTGTTTACCGTCTAAAGTAGCGCCTAATGACTCACAATTATCTTCTAAAAGAACAATGTTCTTATCTGTAATAATTTCATTTAACTTATTGTAGTCAATCGGATTGCCTAGTAAATTGACGGCAAAAATCGCACGCGTTTTTTCACTAATCGCAGCTTCAACTTGTGAAAGGTCTAAATTAAGTGTTTCTTTATCAATATCAACAAATTTAAGTTTTAAACCATATTGATGAAGAGGATAATATGTTGTAGACCAAGATACAGCAGGTACAATGACCTCATCGCCAGGTTTTAAAGCATTTTTTTGACGATAGAACATAGCAGCAACAGCTAATAAATTTGCTGATGAACCTGAATTTGACATAACACAATATTTACTACCAACGAAATTAGCAAAATCTTGCTCAAATGCCTGCACATACTTACCCATACTAAACATACCGCTATCAATAACAGTTTGTAATGCTTGGTATTCTTTTTCATCCCAGGTTGTCGTTGCTAACGGTAACATTATAAAACCTCATTCAAATAAAATTCATATGTCTTCTTAATACCCATTTCTAATGATGTATTTGGAGACCAACCTAATTGTGTTTGCTTTGATATATCAACTAACTTCTGTTTCATACCAGCAGGCTTTGATAAGTCATGCTCAAACTTACCGTTATAACCAACACTTTTAGCAACAGCTTGATAATATTCATTAATAGAATAATCTCGTCCAATACCGATATTAATATTATTTGGCACCTGTTCAAATTTAGATAAAGAATAAACAATAAAATCAGCCAAATCTTCTGCAAACATAAATTCGCGACGTGCTAATCCATCCCCCCAAATATCAACCACATCAAGCTCTTGCTTTACTGCATCATCTAATTTACGAATAACAGCCGGGATCATATGTGATTTATTAGGATCAAATTTATCCCAGTACCCATATAAGTTACATGGGATATATGTTTTATATGACACACCATATTGTTGGGATAGGTATTCTGCTAATTTAGCTGTTGCTACTTTAGCAATCGCATAGCCTTCATTCGTAGGTTCTAACTCACCTTGCAGTACCATTTCTTCCTTTAATGGATTACTTGCAAAACGAGGATACATACAAGAACTACCTAAATTAATTAAATTAGTGACTCCAGCAAGAAATGCACCTTGAATAATATTCATACCCATTTGAATATTTTCAAAACAAAAATCATAAGGTGCTGCTATATTCGCTTGAATCCCACCAACTAACCCAGCCGAATGAATAACAACATCAGGCTGGAAAATTTCGATTTTTTCTTTAACATCATTAATAGACGCTAAATTTAATTCTTGTCGTGATGGAGCATAAACTTCATGTCCCTGCTGAGTGGCAAGAGCGATAATATTTCGCCCTACCATTCCAGTTCCACCGGTTAAGAAAATTTTCATTATTAATTCTCTTTAGAAATAGCAACATCAAAACCATGAGCTTTAAGTAAAGCATGCTGTTTTGCTTTATTTATATCGTTAGCAACCATCTCTGAACACATTTCTTCAACCGTAATCTCAGGTACCCAGCCAAGTTTCGCTTTTGCTTTACTTGGATCACCCAATAGTGTTTCAACTTCTGCAGGGCGGAAGAACTTAGGACTAACACGAACAATAACATCACCTACATTCACACTTGGTGCTTTATCATTATCAACAGCAATTACCGTTGCAATTTCATCAACACCAGTACCTGTAAATTCAAGTTCAATACCAGCTTCTTTAGCTGACATAGCGACAAACTCACGTACTGAAATCTGCTTACCTGTTGCAATAACAAAATCATCTGCCACATCTTGTTGCAGCATCATCCATTGCATACGTACGTAATCTTTGGCATGGCCCCAATCACGTAAAGAGTCAATATTACCCAATTGCAAGCAAGACTCTAAGCCTTGAGAGATATTAGCTATGGTACGAGTAATTTTACGGGTTACAAATGTTTCACCACGACGAGGAGATTCATGATTAAACAAAATACCGTTACATGCATACATACCGTAAGATTCACGGTAGTTAACAGTGATCCAGTAAGCATACATCTTGGCTACAGCATAAGGTGAACGCGGGTGGAATGGTGTTGTTTCACGCTGAGGAATCTCTTGCACTTCACCGTACAATTCAGACGTTGATGCTTGATAAAAACGTGTCTTTTTCTCAAGACCATTAATACGAATAGCTTCAAGCAAACGAATAGTACCCATTGCATCAACATCAGCCGCATATTCAGGTGACTCAAATGAAACAGCTACGTGAGACATTGCGCCCAAGTTATATAATTCATCAGGCTGGATCTCTTTTACTAAACGAATAAGATTTGATGAATCAGTTAAATCACCATAATGAAGATGAATATTATTATTAGTATTACAAACTGCATCAACACGTTCAGTATTAAAAGAAGATGCACGACGAATTAAACCATGAACCTCATAACCTTTTTCTAATAATAACTCAGCAAGGTACGAACCATCTTGGCCTGTGATACCTGTAATAAGTGCTTTTTTCACTATATTTCCTTAACTATATCTTAGCAAACGTTGAATAATTTCATCAGATCAACTCAGTGTTTTTAAGGGCCTGAGACACAAAAACTGAAATTTGAGACATAAAAAAGCACTAGCTGTGGTAGCTAATGCTTTTTTATGAAATAAGTTTAGTTGTTATTTAGGAGGTTGAGGGAATAGGTCCAACCTAGGGTCTAGGGTCTAGGGTCTAGGGTCTAGGGTCTAGGGTCTAGGGTCTAGGGTCTAGGGGAAGATTATTCCTTCTCAATCGTCAATCAGTGAAAATATTAACTCTACAACACGTGATAAGTAGATTCCCTATCTCGTTCGTAATCTCACTGTAGGGAATGACGATGGTTAGCTCGAACATTCACTATTAAGAGTGACGAAGGTTTAGGCGCTTTTTCTCGTACCTAGACCCTCATCCCTCTAAACCTGTTATCTACTTATTATCACTCGCATAACTATAGTTGTAATAACCATAGTTACCGCCATAAGTTGAGCTTGCTTTGCGAACCACGGCGTTAAGAATACAGCCTTTAACTTCAATACCATTTTGTTCAAAACGGTTTTTAGTCACTTCAATTTCTTTAACAGGGTTTAAACCAAAACGCGCTACAATCATGGTAGTGCCTGCATGAGCACCCACAATGGCTGGGTCGGTTACAGCTAGAATTGGTGGCGTATCCACTAACACTAAGTCGTAATTTTCAGAGGCCCAATCCAACAAGGTTTTTAAACGCGGGTGCATTAATAACTCAGATGGGTTAGGTGGCACTGCGCCACGCGCAATAAAATCAAGGTGTTCAACACCAGGTGATTTAACCACTTGCTCAATGGTTTGTTGACCACTTAAGTAATCCGCCAAACCGGGTTTGCTATCAACACACATTTGGCGTTCCATACGGCCTTTACGCATATCGGCATCGATTACTAATACACGCTGTCCGCCTTTGGCCATTACTGCTGCCATGTTAGCAGATACAAATGACTTACCAATACCCGGACTCGGACCTGAAATCATTACGATATTATTACGCGCTTCCATCATCGCAAAGTGCAAACTGGTACGTAAACTGCGCAGTGCTTCAATCGATAAATCCGCAGGGTTAGATACTGCTAGTAATGCTTGATTTACTTGTAGTTGCTGTTTTGATTTAAATTTCTTTTCTAAATCGGTTTGCCAATTTGATAATGGAATCGAGGCATAAACAGGTAAACCTAATGCTTCAATTTCATCAGGACTTTCAACACCACGGTGCAATGCTGCACGTAGAAAAGCAATTGCCACACTTAACATACCGCCAAGCAAGGTTGCTAATACCACAATTAACGCTTTTTTAGGCTTCACTGCTTGGCTATAAACCTGAGCAGTATCTAATATGCGTACATTACCAACAGTGCTGGCTTTAACAATGTTCAGCTCTTGCACTTTATTAAGCAGTTGTACATAAATCTGTTGATTAACTTCAACATCACGGGTTAAACGTAAAACAGCGCGTTGAGTTTTTGGTAAAGTCTCAATACGTTTATTTAACCGTTTTTGCTCTTTAATTAATGTTTTACGTTTATCCATTAATGAAAGGTATGCTGGGTGCTCTTTGGTAAAGCGTTGCGAAATATCGGTTTCTTTAAAGGTTAACTGATTTAATTGTGATTCCAATGCCACCATGGTTTCAAGGGCTGATTTTGCTTCAAGGCTTAAATCAACCGATTCATTCTGTTGGCGATAACTATTAAGTTTATCTTCCGCCGCCATTAATTGAATTTTAATTTCAGGTAGATGTTGCTTTAAAAATACTAAGCTATTTTCAGCTTCTGCTGAATTGCGCTCTACGTTTTGTAGAAAGTAGTTTTTGCTGATGTCGTCAACAATCGCTTTAATATCAGCGCGGTTTTCACCGGTCATTGATAGTTGCAAAATACCCGTTTGTTTACCTTGCTCTGCAACAGCTAAATTAGCTTGTAGGTTTTGAATCGCATCTAAACGACTAATTTTTGCTAATGCAAACTCAGCACCGTTCACTGCTTGTAAATCGGTAATAAACAATTGGTAACCGTTCGCTTGCGCTAACTCACCCACTTTACCGATTAATACTTTGCGGCCATCACTGTCGTTTAGTTGATATTGACCTTGCTTAGCATCCGTTACTACGATTTGATAACCGCCTTGTTCACGACCATTGGCAACCGTAAAACGCGACACATGAATAAAGTGTTGCTCGCCCATTAAGCGCGCCCAACCTTTACCCACTACTGGGAAATATTCAGGGCTAACCACGGTAGTGAGATTTAATTTATCAACCGTTTCTCCTAATACCATCCGTGATTTGATGATTTCTGTTTCAGTGGTTGCACTTGATTCGCCGCCACCAAACATATCAGCCATATCACCACCAAGGGCTGGCATGCCTGAACTTTTCGCCTCAATCTGAATGAGCGCATCAGCTTTATAAATGGGTGTCGCTAACAATGCATAGCTAATGCCGACAATAGCAAAGATAAAGGTAGTAATAATAATGAACCAACGGTGATCAATTAAAATACCAAACAGTTTACCAATATCGACTTCATCCGTTCCTGGAGAAATATTCGATTGAGGGTTTTGAGCAATACTCATTAAGTAAAGATTCCGATGTTAAATTTTTAAGAAGATGAGGAAGAGCCAAAGCATCATCCAAAAGTTAAATATGGTTTACAGCGCGTGGTTAGTAGATTTCCTATCGCTCTCATAACTTCACTTAGCCCATTATTCGTCATCTCGGAAGAGAGGGACGAGCTATCCGTGATCTACTCACCACGTCATTAAGCTTTAAAGAAGCCAGTGAATTCAATAACTCTACAACACGTGGATAGCAGATTCCCTATCGCCCTCGCGGGCATTCACTGTAGGGAATGACGGAGGGTTATGATCGAGCGTTAAAGAAGCCAGTGAATTAAATAACTCTACAACGCGTGGATAGTAGATTCCCTATCGCCCTCGCGGGCATTCACTGTAGGGAATGACGTAGGGTTATAATCGAGCTTTAAAAAATCTATTAAATTCAATAACTCTACAACACGTGGATAGCAGATTCCCTATCGCCCTCGCGGGCATTCACTGTAGGGAATGACGGAGGGTTAGCATTCACTCTAAGGAATAACTGACGTTAGAAAGTTACAACTTCTTCGCCCACGCTGTTGCTGCTTGATCAATTAAATCATAAGCATGATCAAAGGCTTCTTTACTTAATCGATAAGGATCGGGAATATCCTGCTGACCAATCCATTGTCCAAACAACATCGTTTTTCCGCGGGCTTCAGGCGCAATACTGGTTACTGCGTCGATATGGCCTTTTTCCATCACTAGAATTAGATCAAAGTCACGGCATAAATCACTGCTAAGTTGCTGTGCTTGGTGGCCTTCAAGAGAATAACCATGAGTAAGTGCCACTTCAGCTGCCATTTTATCGGCAGATTTACCTGATAAACCGCTTTTTGCGGTGCCAACACCCGCTGAGGCGATATGTTTATTGGGCAGTTTTGCTTGCAGAATACGTTCGCCAGAGGGTGAACGACAGATGTTACCCACACAAACAACAAGAATTTTATTGAACATAGGAATAGGTTCGAGTAAATAGGGTTTAAGGGACGAGGAAGAGCAGGAGCAAGCAAAAGCAAAAATAAGGGTTTAAGGGACGAGGGACTGAGGAATATAAAGATCAGGAACGCGATTTTTAGGGACGAGGGAACAATGTTTGCTTGTTACTCTTCCTATTTTTACCTTCTTTTCCTGTTATTCCTATTCTTACCCGCCCTTACCTTCTTTTCCTTTCTTCCCTTCTCTTCCTCAAATCATTACTTCAAATTCATGTAGTAATTCATACCTTCAGAAAGCTGATTAAAGCTGCTGATGGTTGGTACTAACTGTTGAATCACGCGGTTCCAACGAGCAATAGGCGCCGCTGTCACATACACCACATCATATGGCTGTAATTCAAATTCAGTACCAATCACTAATGCGGTCGCATCTTTAATGTTTAACTGATAAAGGTTAATCGCAGGCACATACGGGGTTTTATTTAAATCCGCAGGGTTAGTACGAATAACAAATACCCCTGTTGCATCTGCTTGTAATTCATTAATGCCGCCAACGCCACTTAACGCTTCCGTTAAGCTCATGCCTGCGCGATCAATCTTAAGTAATTTAGGCTCTTTAACTTCACCTAACACAAACACTTTTTGTGCATCATTACGTGGCACATGAACAATGTCGCCATTACGTAATAATCGGTTTTGAGTCAAATCACCACGTTGCATTAAAGCATATAACGATAAGGTTTGATCTTTACCATTACGGGTTAGCGTCACATGACGCCAATCAGCATCTGTTGCTAAACCACCTGATTTATTAATCGCATCAAGCAAGGTTAATGGCACATTGGTAATCGGTTGTTGAGCTGGGTTTTTTACTTCACCTGTGACATACGCTTTTTGGGCACGAAATGCCGCTACGTTGACATCAACTTGTGGTTTTTCAACATATTCAGCTAAGCGTTGGGCAATGTCACTGCGCACTTGCGAGACAGTTTTTCCTGCAACTTGTACTTTACCAATGTAGGGATAAAAAATGGTGCCATCAGCATGAACCCAGTTACCTGCTTCACTTGCGCTACGGTAAGAGCCTGCTGGAATGGTTAATTCAGGGTGATCCCAAATCGTAATGTTTAAAATATCACCAGCACCAATATGGTATTCATAATCCGCTAATTCTTGTTCAAGTTGAACGTTAACCTGCGCAGCAACTTTAGCGACTTTAAATTGGCTAATATTATTAACGGTTAGCGGAAATACATTCACTTGTTGATCAAGTGTTGGTTGCTGAGGGTTAACTTCAGTAACGTGTTTACCATCAAGACTTAGATGCGATCCCGGCATACTACAGCCCGCTAACATTACAGAAGCGACTGCTGTGACAAGTAATTTTTTTGATAATTCCATTAGATTAAGTTCATTTCAGCATTGATGGAAGATAATTGAAAAGCAAAAAGGCATGCTACCGCCCTAAGGTTACAGCCCCTCATTTGCTTTAAAACGATAAGTTTTTTTTATTGATAACAGATAACAAAGATACCGAACACTCGGCGACAACCAACAGCATACTTACTCAAAACAGTCTAAATAAATACCATACATAGCATTTACACTAGTTATGTAGCAGTGGGATTCTACTTAATTTATATATAAAAAGAAATATAAAAATATGTCCATTTTATATCCTTACCACATCAAAAAAGACATGTAACTAACTGTAAATAAAAGGCAAACATAAAATAACTAACTTTTCAATGTATTCACAAGTAGAATTACAACAAAAACACCATAACCTAGATCAATGTCACACTTTATACACATGAATGCGCATAAAGCAAAAAAATGTCACACTGGTTCATGCTGTTATTCAGTATAATTACTCACTTAATGCAATAGTAAAAAGCAGTAAAGAAACGCCATTTTATTGGCGACCTATATGTTATTTTTATCAATAAGGATTTACATCATGAAAAAGAACGCATTAGTTCTTCTAGCCGCTATCGCTATGTCTTCATCAGCATTTGCTGGCGGTTTTGTTGCAGACGACGCAGCACCAGTAGAAACATCAGTAGCACCAACAGGTGAAGCTGCTGGCGTAACAACAGCTGGCACAACAGCAGCTGGCACAACAGCAGCCGTTGTTGTTGGTGGCGCAGCTGCTGTTGCAGCAATCGCACTTGCAGCATCAGATTCAAACAACACAAACTCAACAACGACTTCTACTTCTACTTCTGTTAGCGCAGCAAAGTAATTGATGACGTTTAACCTGATAAACATTTAGGTTAATAAAAGAATAACCGTGCTCGCCACGGTTATTCTTTTTTATCAGCTATTCGATTATTGCAATCTATAGCTCAATTAGAATGGCATATCGGAAGCAACCCCATGCTTAAAAAATTTATTTCTCATCCCATTTCAAGGTTGTTGCTGTTATCTGCGACAGCATTATCAATTACTGGTTGTAGCCAAAAAATAACCAGTGTTAACGATACGGTACGCCTTGCTGTACAGGGTACCGCTGATGTTCATAAATCAGCTTATGACATTGCTCAGCTTCCTTATGCCAGCACCTATGTTCGTATAAATAACCAATCGCAGTTATTTATGGTGCTCGCACTAGCAGAATCAGCGTCAGGTGAAACCATCACTCATGCTGCTTCTAAGGCTTCTGCCCCACACGTTTCGCCCCCGCAACTAAAATGGCTTGCCAGTGATAACGGTATGCTCGTTACTCAAAGTGGACGGATTATAAAAACTGTTAATTTAAGTGAGGGGAATTTGTTAGCAACCCATAGTAATAGTGCAGATCCATTAGCTTTAGGATTGCATCTAGCAACAACTCCAAAGCAATGGCAGCGCAGTGTTGACTGGCAACCGGGTTACCACAGTGGTTATCAATTAGATTCAGTGTTTGTGTTTGATCATGCAGAAGTATTAACCATTAATGGCAAATCAGTTCCAGTGCTGCGCTTTAATGAAAATGTGTCGGTTAAACAATTAAATCAACACTACAGCAACACTTTTTGGGTTGAACAGCGTACGGGTAAAGTCATCAAGAGCCTGCAATATATTGCGCCGTCTTTACCGAGCGTTGAAATGACAATTCTGAAACCTTTTAGCTAACGGTAGCGTATTTATGTTTTCACTTATGTCTCTCTTTTCTCACTACCGCCGTTATGTGCTAACGAGCCTGTGTTTATTATTTTCTATGTCAAGCTTTGCCCAAAGTGTGATCACCTTACATGCCAACGGTAATTCAGCAGCAGTCACATTACATTACGCAGAACCCGTACGATTAGCCCAAGTTGTTAGTGATAGTCTCAAACAACGCACGGTTGCTACAGTCCCTTATTGGCTTGGTAGTAGCTTAAGCACCACCACCGAA
Organism: Photobacterium sp. NCIMB 13483; assembly: GCF_003025475.1. Lineage (NCBI taxonomy): Bacteria > Pseudomonadati > Pseudomonadota > Gammaproteobacteria > Vibrionales > Vibrionaceae > Photobacterium > Photobacterium sp. NCIMB 13483. Next base: position 22,522 of record NZ_PYLV01000026.1, on the reverse strand, counting down.
CCAAAAACCAAACAGGCCTTGATCACTCAACTAACGCAATTAAGTCAACAACACCGTGACGATGCTGCGGTTAGTGAAAGTTTTGCTAACACTGCGCAATGGTTACAACAGCACATTCTTTACCAACGTCTGCCGGTTAATATTGATATCGATAAAGTGCGCTTAAATAAAGCGGATAATCCGTTATTAAACGGTGATTACCAACTGCAATTAGCCAATCGTCCAACGTCAGTAACCGTGATTGGTGCGATTGAAAAGCCACAAACACTTAACTGGCAGCCTCGTATGGCAGCGAAAGAATATTTAGCGCAAGTAACCCCTCTTGCCATCGCTGCAAATAGTGAAGTAACGGTTATTCAGCCTGATGGTGTGGTGCAACAACACCCCATTGCGTACTGGAATAATAATCACAATGATATTGCACCAGGAGCAATCATTTACCTTGGCTACCAGTCGCTATTTAATAATTACAGTGACTTAAATCATGCTATTTCTTCAATGCTAATCAACAGGACGTTGTAATGAACTCTGTCACATCGGCTTCTCATCGCCTCCCTTTATTAGGTCAACGTCCTTTATTTGCTTTATCAGCATTGGCTATCGCGTTACTGCCCTTGTGTCATGCACAGGCAGATGAATTTAGCTATCCTCAAATGCGCTATTCTAATAGTGATTTTGGTGGTGTGGGTTTAATGCAAATGCCAACAGCGCGTATGCAACCTGAAGGCGAATTTACTTTTGGTACCACCATTAGCAGTGATTACCACCATTACTGGACATCTTTACAATTGTTGCCGTGGTTAGAAACCACTATTCGTTATACCCAAGTGCCGGATCTTTATTACAGTGGCAATCAAGATTTTAGTGGCGATACGTTATATACCGACAAAGGTATTGATGCCAAAGTACGCTTATGGCAAGAATCTTATTGGTTACCTGAAGTGGCAATTGGTATTCGTGATCTTGGTGGCACTGGGTTATTTGATGGTGAGTTTATTGCTGCCAACAAACGCGTAGGACCGTTAGATTTCACCCTTGGTTTAGGCTGGGGCTACATTGGTCAGCGCGGTAATATCACTAACCCATTATGTAAAATTGATGATGCGTTTTGTGATCGAAACAATGGCTTTAAAGATAACGGTGGTAGTTTTGATACTGGTCGTTGGTTTAAAGGTAATGCCGCCCTTTATGGTGGTATTGAATACCAAACCCCATGGCAACCTTTACAATTAAAACTTGAATATGACGGCAACGATTACACCGATGATTTCCGTGCTAATCGTGGTCATGATATGACCCCAAAAACACCGTTTAACTTTGGTGCTGTTTATCAATTAACTGACTGGGCGACAGCGAACATCAGTTATGAGCGCGGCACCACAGTCAGCTTTGGTTTAAGTGTTAATACTAACTTTAACCAATTAAAAGCCAGCTGGTTAGATGAACCGATGCCAGCGGTAACAACAGCGCCAACAGCTAAGACGCTTACTACAGAGCAATGGCAACAGCTTGCTCAAGATGTAGAAGACATTACTGGCTACAAAAATCCAACTATTTACCAAAATGGTGATGACAGCATTACTGTGGTTGCCGAGCAAGTTAAATATCGTGATCGCGATCAAGCTCAATTACGTGCAGGAATATTACTTAATAACCAAGCCCCGGCTGTTGAGCAATTCACTATCATTGAAACGGTCGCTAACCAACCAATCACTGAAACGGTATTGAACCGTAAGCAACTGCTGCAAGTGGCAAATAATGATTATATCGGCAGTCATATTGATGATAGTCGCACGACAGTTGCACCAACGAATGTTCAAGGTCTGCAAATGGCAGATCTTAACCAAAATTGGAACGTCGGTATTGCACCAACACTACAGCAGTCGTTAGGGGGTTCTGAAGGCTTCTACATGTTTAACGTCGGGGTCACGGCCAGTGCTGATTATTGGTTTAACAACCACTTCACTGTTGGCGGCTCAGTTTATTTAAACCTTTACGATACCTACGATAAATTCAAATATGATGTGCCGCCAGATGGTACCCATAATAAGCGCGTTCGTACGCTTGTGCGTCAGTACATTACAGATAACACATTACGTATGAATAACTTACAGCTAACGTGGTTAGATCAAGTCTCTAGTGATTGGTATGCACAAGCGTATGCAGGTTATTTAGAAGTGATGTTTGGTGGTGTTGGTGGCGAAGTGCTTTACCGCCCTGTTGGCAGTAATTGGGCACTAGGACTGGATGTTAATTACGTCAAACAGCGTGATCCTCATTCTGCATTTGGTTTCTTTAAAGATCAAAACCAATACGATGATCACCTTGGCCGTTCATATGAAGTTCAAACGGGGACTGCGACCGGTAATTTGACCGCTTATTACCAACCGCAATGGCAGTGGTTACCCAATACTTTATTAAAAGTCAGTGCTGGACGTTACTTAGCTGAAGATACTGGCGTAACTATTGATTTCTCGAAACAATTTGATAGCGGCATTATTGCCGGTGCTTTTGTTACGAAAACCAGTATGTCGGCAGAAGAATATGGTGAAGGCAGCTTTAACAAAGGTTTTTACATCTCGATTCCATTCGATATTTTAACCGTGAAACCAAGCACTAGCCGCGCTCATATTTCTTGGTTACCGATGAACCGTGATGGTGGTCAGATGTTAGGCCGTCAATATCATTTATATGACTTAACCGATGGCCGTCAACCATGGAGCGGACGCAAAGCGTTTAATAACTAAATGAGCATTGTAAATCGGCAACACATTTATGAGTTGTCGATTTTCGTCTCCATTTAACTCATTTTTATAAATAGTCATTTAACAGTCGTGCTTTGAAAGCAATTTAACACTTAACATATACTGCAAAGGGATATCAATATTCTTTACTAACAGTTTGTTACATTAAAAACGACATTTTAAATGAAACAGTGTTTAATTACTATGTCATTCAAAAAAAATGCATTATTATATATGAAAAATATATCCTAATAGCATTTGTTATTGTAGGGTATAGACAAGCACTTTCATATAATAGTGCGAAAATTACCGGCTTAAGTCGGATCTATTACAATTAGGAAAATACGGCAAATATTATGAAAAAAACTTTTCTAGTACTACCACTTGCTCTTCTTGTATCTGGCGCGGTAAATGCTGCAACAGATAACCCATTTTATGCTGGTGCTCGTTTAGGTAATAGCTTCTACGACATCAAAGACAGCACAAATAACATCGAGCTTGATAACACAAACCTTTCTGGTGGTGTTTTCGCTGGTTACCAAATCACACCTTGGTTCGCAGGTGAGATTGGTTACACTAACCTAGGTAGCGCAAGTGTTACTAATGGCCAAGGTAAATTTACAGCTCAAGGTGCAGACCTTGTAGGTAAGTTCTCTTACGCTATCAACGACAAAATCGATCTATTTGGTAAGCTAGGTGCTTTCTACTACGATTGGAACGCTAAGAATGGCGCAACTGCTGATGACAACGGTTGGGCTGGTACTGCGGGTGTTGGTGCTGAATACTACATCAACAACAACGTATCTACACGTGTTGAATACCAATACTACAAAGATGTAGGCGGTGCTGACATTCAATTCGCTGGCGTTGCACTTGCATACCACTGGGGCGCTCCAGCACCAGTAGTTGCTCCTGAAGTTGTTTACGTTGACCAAGTTTCTGTAGCAACTATTGATGAGCTAAAACTAACGGTTCCTTTCGCATTCGATAGCACTAAAATTACAACTGGCGATGCAAGCAAGTTAGTACCTTTCGAAGAGCGTCTAAACCAATACCCTGATGCAACTATTACTGTTGTTGGTCACACTGATAGCACTGGCCCTGAAGCATACAACCAGAAACTATCTCAAGAGCGTGCAGAAGCTGTTGCTAGCGCACTACGTACTCACCTAAATGTTGGTGCAGATCGCGTAATTAGCGAAGGCCGTGGTGAGCTAGATCCAATCGCTCCAAACAACACTGCTGAAGGTCGTGCTGAAAACCGTCGTGTTGACATCATCGTTCCTGAGCTAAACGTAGAAACAGTTACTCAAGTTGTTGCTGAGTAATTTCTACTGCTGATAAAGGTTAATCCTGCGTATTAATTACGAAGACAGGTATTGACGAATAATCCGCCCTAACTTCACGGTTATGGCGGATTTTTTTGTTTAGAGGAAATTAAGGGAGGGGCAGATTTTTAGGGGCGAGGGAAAACTAAAATCAAAAGCAAAAAAAAGCCCAATTCATAATAATAAATTGGGCTTTTTCAAATAACGAATTAATGTGCTAATTGTTTACGCTTCCAAACAACATCACTAATGCCGTCACTTGGATTGAAATCGGTGGGTGCCTCCATCAATATTTGACGAATAAGCTCATGTTCAAAATCATGACAAGCACTGTCTAGACGATCGAGAAATTGTTGATAATCAGCCAACGATAAAAAACGTTCATTAGCCATCATAATACGACTATGTTTTGTTTTATTAACGTTATCACCAATCAATAACTCTTCGTATAACTTTTCACCAGGGCGTAATCCTGTGTATTTAAACTCAATATCACCATAAGGATTTTGTTCAGATTTTACTTCTAACCCTGATAGCTTAATTAAGTTCTCAGCAAGCGTAACTATTTTTACAGGTTCTCCCATATCTAGTACAAAAACATCTCCACCTTTTCCCATAGCCCCTGCTTGGATCACTAACTGAGCTGCTTCAGGTATCGTCATAAAATAACGAATAATATCAGGGTGAGTAATTGTAATTGGACCACCTTCTTTAATTTGACGTTTAAATAAGGGAATCACAGAACCAGAAGATCCAAGTACATTACCAAAACGTACCATACAGAAACGAGTGCCATTCGGTTTTAGCGCTTCTTGCTCTGCCAATGCCTGTAAACCCAGTTCCGCCATCCGTTTCGTTGTACCCATAACATTCGTTGGTCTTACCGCTTTATCAGTAGAGATCAATACAAATGAAGATACACCTGCGTTAACTGCTGCTTGGGCTGTATAAAAAGTACCAAAGACATTATTGCGTACGCCTTCGACAACATTGTATTCAACCATAGGAACATGTTTATACGCTGCTGCATGGTAAACAGTATCAACACTGAAGGTTGTCATAATTGCTTCTAGACGATTAATTCGCTGTACTGAACCAAGTAATGGAATTAGATCGATCTCTAAACCACGCTTAACAATATATTCTGATAACTCTTTTTCAATGCTATATAACGCAAATTCAGACAATTCAAACAGTAATAATGTTTGTGGTTGATGCCGTACAATTTGTCGACACAGCTCTGAACCAATAGAACCGCCAGCACCAGTAACCATTACTGTTTTATGCTTAATGTTCGCTTCCATCAATTGATCACTAGGTTGCACAGATTCTCGCCCTAAAAGATCTTCAATGGGCACATCGTGTAACTGATCAAGAGAGACATTGTCATGTACAATTGAATCAAGATTAGGTATTGATAACACTTCAACTTGCAGATCAACTAATGCACAAATAATGGCCTTACGCTGACTGCGTGTCGCACTTGGCATTGCTAATAAAACTTGTTTAACATCGAATTTTTTTACTAATCGAGATAATTGTTCACGCTTATATACAGTAAGGCCTTGTAATACATTGCGCTGTAATTTTTGATTATCATCAATATAAGCAACAGGATTGAGCTCATCTCCTTGGCGTAATAAATTAACTAATTGTCGCCCTGCAACACCAGCACCATAAATAATGACATTGGGCTTTCGTTTCATTTCTAACTGAGTGAAAAAAACGCGAATAGACAGCCTTGCACCACCTGTTAATATAAATAAATATGTCAAATAAATAATGGCAACAGTGCGCGGTACCCAAATACTAAAAAAGTAAGTGGCAAGTACAAATACAACGGTTGAGACTAAAGAGCCAATAATTAATGTGAATGTTGCATGTACGCTTAGGTAACGTAAAACAGCCCGATAGAAACCAATTCGAATAAAACACGCAATAGTGATTACTGATATAAATGAAACTAAATACCAATATTCAATACTGCGAGTTTGATCAAAATCACCTAATCGAGTCCAAAAAGCCCCCCAAAAAGCAACTTGTATAAATAAAAGATCAATACAGACACTTATAACTCGCTTATAAGGTCTAGGAATCGAGAAAAAAGTATCAATAATAGCCATACATCCTCAAGAATGAGCAATACTCATCTCATGGTCAATTTAAAAGTCATACTAATATAATTGTTAATAATTATTTAACAGCATCCCCAGCACCACTACCTGTTGCTGTCATGATTATATATTTAAAATAATCTTCAATTGTTAGTGTATCGATCATTTTTTTATCCATTTCAGCTAATAGCTTTGGTGTCGACATATCAATATTTTTAACTTGTGATAATCCAGTGATACCAGGTAAAACATTATAAATACCAAGTTTATTACGTTCAGCTATTAATTCTTGCTGATTAAATAAATTAGGACGAGGACCAACTAAGCTCATATCACCTTTCAATACATTAATTAATTGAGGAAGCTCATCAATTTTAGTTTTACGAAGAAAATGTCCTAGTCGAGTAATTGATGCATTACTTGCTAAATGACTTGCAACAGATTGAGTATCTACTGCCATAGTTCTAAATTTTATTAATTTAAACGGCTTTTGGTTCTTTCCTACACGCGTTTGAATAAATACAGGAGATCCCGTATCAAACATACCAATAACGACAATAATCAATAAAATAGGCCATAATAATAACAATCCCAAAAAGGATGCAGTAATATCAAAAAATCGTAACATTAATTTTTCTCTCTTAATAAAGCATCAGCTGTCATTCTAAAACTATCTTCTAACTTATAAGGAGGAATCCAATCTAATTGTTTTTTTGTCGCAGATATATCAACTTGAAGAGATCCAATTAAACGAGAAACCATATCCTGTTTACCCGTTATTTTTCCTGCTAGTGAATAACAAAAGACTGGAATAGGAATAAGTTTTGCGGGCTTACTCAAGGCATGCCCCATTTGACGAACCATATCAGCAGTTGAGAGATCATGATCATCAGAAACTAAAAACACTTGATTCACTGCATTAGGATGATCTATACAAATTTTTATAAGATCCACCAAATTATAGACAGAAACCAAACTACGACGATTAGTTGTTATTGCTCCAAATGGCAATGGTAATCCTTTGGCCACTAATTTCATTAAAGAGGCAAAGTTTGCTTTAACACCAGCACCATAAACTAATGTTGGGCGAATAATAACAACCTCAAGGCCTGTTTCTTTAGCTAGTGCTAATAACTGCTCTTCAGCTTCCGCTTTTGATTGACCATAAGGATCTTGAGGATTTGGTTTATCAGCAGCAGTAAAAGGACTGCCTATTTTTGTTTGTTCACCGTTAACTTTAATTGAGCTTATAAATATAAAACGCTTAACTCCAGCTTCTGCCGCTTGTCGTGCTAAATTCAATGTCCCTGCAGTATTTACTTCACGATATTCTTCTATCGGATTAATTGAAGCATCTTTCATTATATGAACACGTGCAGCACAGTGAATAAAAACATCAATATCATGGAATCTATTTTTAAAATCAAAAGATAAAAAATCTTTACAATAAAAATAGCTTTTATCATCAACAATATCCGTATTTCTTGTTAACATTTTCACTTTATTAACATTTAACTTTTCAAGCAATGCCGATCCAACAAAACCAGATGAACCACTTAATAATATATTCATAATTACTTATTTAATAAAAATGTAAGAAAGCTCTTTAAATACCATCGAAAATGTTTTGAGAATATATTTCGATTAGCATATGCCCCAATATGTACAGCTTTTATATTTTTTAAAAAAGATACTGATTGATTGTGATTTTTTTTTGCTCTATAACATATATCTACATCTTCATAATACATAAAATATTTATTACTAAAACCTTTTAATTTCTTATACAAAGATGCTTTAAATATAAGAAAAGAACCTGCAGCCCAATCAACTTTATCTTTATCCGATAATTTTATTTTATCATAAGCTACATTTGCAGGTTTACCTAAAAACAAATTAAAGAAACTTTTCCAAGTTGGGAATTTTCGCAATGAATTATCAAAAATTCCTTTTTCTAAATCTTGATATAAGTTAATTGTAAGTAGTTCATTTTTTTCTGAAGATAAGCTTGATAATAAATTTTTAACTTCAACATCTGTAATAATAACATCAGGGTTAATAACAGCAAACCAATCTGAATCTTCCATGCCATTATTAATTGCATAATCAAATGCTACATTGTTATTTTCACCGAACCCTACATATAAAGGTTTGTCTATATATAGAATATTATTTACTCTACAGAAATCTAACAAATTTTTAGAGGAAACATTATCCTTAATAATAAATATAACGTTTTCCATTGCTGCTATTTTTTCATTATAAATATTATTTATAATCATTTCATCGTGATTATGACTCACAATTGATATATATAACTTATTCATTATTAATATTTATCCATTTAAAACTATCTTCATTACAATACTTTTTATTCTAATTTAATTCTAAGTACATGATTTAAATACAAATAATCACATACTTAAAAATAGAGAATGAAGAACGTCAAAGTTAATGTTAATCATTACTTTAAGCTAAGATGTTAGTAATTTTTTTTTAGAAATACGAAGCAGAAAAGATGATATAAGACCTAATCTATCTTTAATTATTCGTATAAAATTATTTCTCGTTCCTGTTACATTATTATCATGTCGTCTATAAAATAATGTTGATTCATTTAAAACCGAAACATTAAAATAATATGAAGCTATTATTCCCAGCCAAGAATCATGCATAGGTATATTATTAGGAAAAGGCAATGCATAATCAAGTAACTCTCGATTAAATGCTATCGAACACCCTATATAATGATTTTTTATGATGGTTTTTATTATTGATAAATTTTTACCATCAATTTTTATTGCATTATTTAAAGACTTTGTATTTTTATCTATTAGCTCATAGTCAGATATGCATAATCCTTTCTTCTCATTCAATTTCTCAACCATTAATTTAACTTTATTTGGTTTCCAAACATCATCTTGATCACACAGAAAAATATAATCGCCTGTTGCATTATATAATGCTTTTTCAAAACTTTGTATTACACCAACATTCTCTTTATTATTAATAATTGTTATATTCAAATCATTTGAATATGACGAAATTATATTTACTGTATTATCTGATGAACAATCATTAATTATAACAACCTCATCAACAGCTAAAATTTGATTGACAATACTATCTAATTGCTCGGAGATAAAATCTTGGCCATTATAAACTGCCATACACACTGTTATTTTCACTTACTTATTATCTCCCATAAGTTTTTTGCTGAGTATTTATAATTCTTATTCAAAACGCTATATAAAAGTCTAGCTATATTTTTAATACTTAATAAAAATAAAGCCTTTTTAGTCCCATATATTTTTATAAATCTTTTTTCTGAATTTAAAATACTTACAGCTCTGACATTATTTATTTTATTATTACTTGCTACAGATAAGTCATGTTCAATATCACAATTCAATAAATAAACATCATTTTGACATTCGGATATTTTATATGACACTACGTAATCTAGATAATCTAATGGGAAACGTGGGTCTAAAATATTTCTAAAGTCAACAGCTTTAATATTAAGGACACAACAAGAATTTATGCCGATAAATTTTTGACTTATTATCCCAGGTTCCGTTATTACTTTGCCCGGTTGGAAATCTACTAATTCACAAGGAGAGACATAATTATCATTTGATCTTATTTTTGGATACAAAGCTAAAAAATTAATTTCATTTTTTATTTTCAACTCTACTTCATGAAAATAACATTCAGGAAGACAAGAATCCTGATCAAAAAAACATACATAATCTATATTAGAGCTATAACAACTCTCTAAAAAATGTCTATAGTTCTCTTCTAGAAATTTATTATTTTCATTTTCATTAATAATAACATTTTCAGGTATAACATCTATATCGATTAAATTTTCTGTATTAGCATATACATATATATTATTAAAAAATAAAACACCTTGCTCTAATATAGAACGATATGTTATAGATTCTGATATTTTACACTTATAAAGGACAATGCATGCGTTTATCATTTACTTGAAGCCTAATAAAATATGAAAGTGATACCATTATGATAAACATTCCAATTGGATTATTTATATAAGGATTAAATGAGCTCTGGACGTATGTAGCTGTCGTTAAAAGTAAAAGCATTAACGAAAAGTCACTCTTGAATTTAAAATATGAAATAAATATATATATATATAATGAAAGCCAGAAAAACAACCCAATAAACCCTGACTTAAATAATATATCAAGTAATGAATATTCAACTTGCTGTCTATTCCCAATATAACTACCAAACCCAGAACCAATGACAAGATTACCTAAATCACTAAAATGATGATATAACGTAATTAAATCATTTAACCTGAAAGAATCACTATTACCTCGATCAGTAAATGAACTCATATAAAAGTAAATAAGCACTGGTAATATAAGCATTGATGTAAAAAGAGCTATTTTACTTTTTACATTTGAATCTAACATCCATTTAAATAATAGAATAACAAAAAAAGTAATTATATATCCCCTAGCATAGGTGAAATATAAACAAACAAACAAACAGCAAAAAATTAAAAAGTTCCTTTTTTTGTTTTTTTTCTCAAACAAAAATAATATAGCACCTAATAATAAATATAAGAATCCTTTATAAACAAATCCACTTTGTCCTCTAAAATAAAACTCACCGGTTTTATTTAATAAGTAAATTGTATCAAAAGAAACTATATGAAACCTCATTATTATTAAGACTAAGAAATAACATCCACCTAATATTAATGATGAAATTTTAATTACTTTTAAAATATTATTTTCAATATAAGGTGTTATATAAATGTAATTAAGAAGGAACAAATAAGCTAATGGCTTAATATCAACAAAAATATTAGTTAATGTATTCCCATTTAAAAACCCTATTAAAATAGAGCAACTCAAATAAGTGAGTAATGCGAAATTATATATAAATATATCTATGGCAACTTTATTTCTTTTCAAATAAAAATAAATACTAATAAAAATAGCCAATACAAATACAAACATTCTAGGGCTAAAGAAACCAAAATTAAATAATCGCCCCCCACCACCAAGAATTAGTTCATACATAATAATTAGAGGAAGAAATATATAACACTTATGAATTAATTGTTCGCAATAACTTACAACTAAACTATTTTTTAAATTATTCATATAAAAATCCGTTAAACATTCAGGTGCTAGCTATCTTTTAAATTAGTTAATATTTTAGTTAACTTAGCACTAAACATTTTTTCTTCCTTTAATTTTTCATCATGATATTTATAGACTAATGAATCAAAATAAAATTCATTTGGATTGCTTTTTAATTCTAATAATTTATTTAAAATATCATTCCAATTTCTAGAGAAATCATCACCGACAATATCGTCATATTTTATATATAATTCACGATCATTTAATAAATATTGCTCGATATCAAATGGAGCAAAAATAATAGGTCGTTTAGTTATAGCAAAATCAAACATTATACTTGAGTAGTCAGTAATCAGAACATCATAATCATTAATTTCTTCATAAACATCTGAAGCTAATGATGTTCTAATCGATTTTGATAAAGATATTTTATTTGATAATTCTGAAGATGGTGAGTTTGCAGGGTGAACTCTAATTGTAAGTTCTATATTTGAATTAGTAAGAACCTCATCAATAAGAGATATATCAAAGCCATATCTTACAAATAAATCAACTTCTTCACCTATAGCGCCTCTAAAAGTTGGCATATATATAGCTTTTAATTTTTTATCATTTGCATAACTTCTATTTGAAAATACATCATTTCGAGGAAATCCTGTTAATAATATATTTTCATTTTTAAGGTTAAATGCAGTTAAAAAAGATTTACTACATATATCACCATTAGAAATCACATAATTGTATATATTGTTTGTTAAGAATGAAAATAGTCGATGATATTTTTTTGCAATATAATTCTTAGTTGTATATTTTTCATCATCATAGCCGATTTTTTTTAATGGTGCTCCATGCCATAATAAAACTCTTTTAGTATTTAACCCTATAAATGGCGAATTAAAGTCTGTCGCAATTGAGTGAGTAACTAAAGCCATACTTGCAAATATTTGATAGTAAATACCTTTGATACTTTTATAGTAATAAGTATCAAACCCATCATCATTATTCAAAAGAGATCTATTTTTTGTAATCCAAATAGGTTTTATTTCTGGATTATTATCTCGTAAATATTGATACAAATATTTAGGGTTATCTGAAATTGAGTTACCAAACCAAGCACCAAAAATCCAAATCTTTTTTTGTTTTGGAATTAAGCTAACAATTAAAAACATTGGTACTTTAAATATATAAAAAAGAAGCTTTTTCATTATTGACACTCCTCAATTACAATTTTTCGTTTTAGTATTATAAATAATATAACTCGACTAATTAAAATTATGCTTTGCGTAGTTAACACACTTAACGCAACATTAAATCCATCGACTTGATCAAAAAACCATAATGTTAATAAAAATACAACTTGAAAAACAGACGCAACGATTATTGTATAATTTGCATATTTAACTTTATCTAATAATGTGAAAGCAGGATATCCAAACATTGATGATATAAATGTAACACCAACGGTAATTATAAATACCTTAAAAACACTCCCGCCTAAATAATAATCATTCCCAAAGAATATTGATAATATATCAGAAGAAAAATAATATATAGGAATAAGAAAAAGGAAAAGAGGAAAACCTATTGCCAAAATAGATATAAATAGTACTTTACTGTTCTTATTAACTGTTAAATATGGGAATAAAGCTTGAGTTACTGATGATGTCACGCTTTGAGCCGCATGAAATAATTTTTCACTCGAACCATATAAAGCAACTTGATGCATTCCACCATACGTACCAACAAAGAAAGTACTAATTGATGAATAAATAGAAACCGCAGCACGAGATAAAAAGAATTGAGAACTATGTTTAAATAATTTAACTATCTCTTGCACGCTTGGTATTACTATTTTATATCCCATCTTGTATATACTTAGATAAGCTAAACAAACATTCAATAAATTACTTATTGCATATAATAAAATAACAAGATAACTACTTTCATCACCGCGTATAAATATAAATACTAATGCGACATATAATAATTTTGAAAATAATGTAGCTATTAGTAATGCGTTTATTTTTTCTATCCCTTGAAAAAACCATATAGGGATAAATGATTGAAAACAGACATTAAGTAAAGTAAATAGAACCCAAGCACTAGAGGGAAATACTTTATAATGTTCATTATACAAAAAGACTAAAATAACCACGGGAATAAGTAATATTGTTTTTATTGAACAAACACCACCAATGATTTTATTAATTTCTATTGTATCATTCTTATTCTTTACAATTTGATATGTAGCTGAAAGATTAAATCCAAAATCTGTAATTATTTGCGACATTGCTGATATGGAAAAAACCAACATAATTAAACCAAAACTATCAACACTAGTTGTTCTAGATAGATAAGGTAAAACAAGTAAAGGAGCAAGCATACTTAGAAATTGGATAAGAAATATAGATAATGAATTTCTAGCAACTTTATGATTGAATAAGTTTTGAGCTTTTTTTATCACATTAAACCCTTATATAAAGGCTATTCTATAGCCTTTATACTCCGTATCTAAAGCAGTACTGAATTTTTAAATGCAGTTCCCTGAGAATCTTTTTCAGATAAAATCACATTGCTATCTAGTAGTGGCCATTTAATTCCAATAGTTGAATCATTCCATAAAATTGAATGTTCAGCTGAAGAATTATAATAATCCGTACATTTATATACAAATTCAGCTTCATCAGTTGTCACATAAAAGCCATGAGCAAAGCCTTCAGGAACCCAAAGTTGACGTTTATTTTCGGCAGAAAGATAGACACCAACCCATTGACCTAATGTGGGAGAGTCCTTACGAATATCAACGGCCACATCAAATACTTCACCAGAAACAACTCGAACTAACTTACCCTGAGCATTCTCTGTTTGGTAATGTAGCCCGCGTAAAATACCCTTTTTAGACTTTGAATGATTATCTTGTACAAATTTAGTAGTTTTACCTGTTACTTGTTCTTCAAAACGCTTTTGATTCCATGTTTCCATAAAAAAGCCACGTTCATCACCAAAAACTGATGGTTCAATAATTTTCACTTCAGCAATTTTAGTGTCAATTATTTTCATTCTATTCTCCAATTTCAAATTTATACATAATCATCTAAGTTATTTAATGCCGCTTGCCAATTACTTGCTGGAATATTAAATATTGTTGATATCTTATTTGTATTTAACATTGAATTAGCGGGGCGCTTAGCTGCTGTTGGATATTCATTGGTTTTTATCCCTTTAACATCAGGTAGTTTTGTTAACACGCCTTGAGCAACAGCTTTATCAAAAATAACTTGAGCAAATTTACACCAACTTACATGAGGCAAACCAGAAAAATGATAAATCCCATAATTTTCAGTATCAAATGATTTATTTGAATCTGTAATTTCTTGTGCAATCTTAATTAAGGCAGCAGCAATATCACCAGCATAAGTAGGGCCACCAAATTGATCATCAACAATGCCTAATGAATCTCGTTGCTTTACAAGACGAAGCATTGTTTTGACAAAATTATTTCCATACTCACTAAATACCCATGCCGTTCGTAAAATAACATGTCGAGGACAAGCGGCGGCAACAGCCTCTTCACCAGCAAGTTTTGTAATACCATAGACACTTTGAGGATTGACTAAATCAGTCTCTACATAAGTAGTATCTTTAGTACCATCGAATACATAGTCAGTAGATATATGAAGCATAAGTGCACCAATATCATTAGCTGCTTGTGCTAAATATTTAGGGCCATCACGATTAATTGCATACGAAAGCTCACTTTCTTGCTCTGCTTTATCGACTGCAGTATGTGCCGCTGCATTTATAATGACATTTGGTTGAAAAGAAGATACATAGTGACTGACAGCATCTTGTTGAGTGATATCAAGTTCTTCGCGATCTACTGCACTAATTTCAACATTTTGATTATTCTGCAATAACTTAACTAAACAGCTTCCAACTTGTCCATTGCAGCCTGTAATTAATACTTTCATTATTACGTCTCTATTAATTTTTAATTAAGCGCGTTAAATACTGGCCATATTCATTTTTCATCATTGGCTTAGCTAAATCTTTTACTTGTTCAGAAGTTAACCAACCATTACGCCAAGCAATCTCTTCAAGACAAGCAACTTTTAAGCCTTGAATATTTTGAATTGTCTCAACAAATGAAGATGCTTCATGAAGACTTTCATGTGTCCCTGTATCTAACCAAGCAAATCCTCGCCCTAATAACTCTACATTGAGTGAGCCATCATGTAGATACATTTCATTCAGCGTTGTAATTTCTAACTCACCACGATGTGACGGTTTAACTTTTTTAGCCATTTCAACGACACGATTATCATAGAAATATAATCCTGTTACCGCGTAATTTGATTTCGGTTGTAACGGTTTCTCTTCAATAGAAATAGCTTTCATATTACTATCAAATTCAACCACACCAAAACGCTCAGGATCTTTAACTTGATAACCAAAGACTGTTGATATTCCTTGAGATGTCAGTTCCTTCGCATGACTAAGTTGCTGTCCAAATGATTGACCATAAAAAATATTATCGCCCAGCACTAAACAGACACTATCATTGCCAATAAACTTCTCACCAATAATAAATGCTTGTGCTAAACCGTCAGGAGAAGGCTGTATCGCGTACTCCAGATTAATACCAAAATCGCTACCATCACCAAGTAAGCGACGGAAACTATCATTATCTTCTTGTGTGGTAATAATGAGAATATCTTTAATACCCGCCAACATTAATGTTGATATTGGGTAAAAAATCATTGGCTTGTCGTAAATTGGTAGTAACTGCTTAGATACACCACGAGTAATAGGATAAAGACGAGTACCTGAACCGCCAGCTAAAATAATTCCTTTCATTTTATTTCTCTTTTTCGTCGTTAGAGGTAGTGCCTAAACGTTCAAAACTATATGAGCCATCCAATACTCGGCTCCACCATTTTTTATTATTTAAATACCAATTAACAGTTTTTCGAATACCTGATTCAAATGTTTCTGCCGGCTTCCAACCTAATTCACGAGCAATTTTTGAAGCATCTATAGCATAACGTACATCATGCCCAGGACGATCAGTAACATATGTAATTAGGTCTTGATATTGAGTTACACCTTGAGGTTTATTAGGCACTAACTCTTCAAGTAATGAACAAATAGTTTTAACTACATCAATATTGGCTTTTTCATTATGGCCACCAATATTATAGGTTTCACCAACTTCACCTTTGGTGACTACGGTATAAAGTGCTGAAGCATGATCTTCAACATATAACCAATCACGAATTTGCATTCCATCACCATAAACAGGTAATGCTTTACCATCTAATGCATTTAGAATAATTAACGGAATTAATTTTTCAGGAAAATGATAAGGACCATAATTATTTGAACAGTTAGTAACAATGGTTGGTAAACCATAAGTACGCAGCCAAGCACGAACTAAATGATCACTTGAGGCTTTAGATGCAGAATATGGACTTGATGGCTCATAAGAGGTTGTTTCAGTAAATAAATCATCAGTGCCTTCTAAATCGCCATAAACTTCATCAGTAGAAATATGATGAAAGCGGAAAGCAGCTTTTCGTGTTTCTTCTAATTGATTCCAGTAAGCACGAGTTGCTTCTAAAATTGTATAAGTACCAACAATATTGGTTTCAATAAATGCCGCAGGGCCATCAATTGATCGGTCAACATGGCTTTCAGCAGCTAAATGCATGACAGCATCTGGTTGATATTTAGCCAAAATGCGATCTAATTCAATGCGATCACAAATATCAACTTGTTCAAAAAAGTAACGTTCATTATTTTCAATATCAGATAGTGATTCTAAATTACCCGCATAAGTCAGTTTATCAACATTAATTACACTATCGTTAGTATTATTAATAATATATCGAACAACTGCAGAACCAATAAAACCAGCACCACCAGTAACTAAAATTTTCACATCATATCCTTTATTTATAGTATGTGTCTCATATATGTTTTATTGTTTCTTAAATACATAGCGAATTAAAACAATCAAACATCCAAAGATTATCCCAATAATAGATGAAAATAATGCAATAACAGTAGCATTATAATTATTTCTTGTTGTTGTAAGACCTTTAATTTTAACAACTCCGACTTCATCAAAAGAACTATTTTTTATATTGATATTTTTAAGAACTTCTAATTTAGCATTAACAATAATTAATTGAGGTTCAAAAACATTTAAATTTCTAAATGTTTTTAAAAAATCAATTTTTCTTTTTAAACTATCAATTAAAAAATAACTTGAACGATTATTCAACTTACTAATATTATTATCGTCGATCATTCCTAATTCATAGCTGGTTTTATCAATATCTAACTGCAACTTTCCATTTGCTATTAACTCTAAAATATATTTCTCTTGCTTATAATAATCAACATTCTCGTCAATCATTACATTGATTTCTTTATTTAAACTTTCATTTGTCTTAATTGAAATATAATTAACATAAGATGCTAACAAATCATATGACTCTTTTTTATTTGTCATTTTAAGCGTGATTTTATATGTACCCTTACCATATGGTAATATTTTTATATTTTCTAAAAAATCTTTATATTTTAGCTTTTCACTCAGCATCTTATCGTTATAAAAAAAACTTTTTTTATTTTCAATAGAATTAAACAAAGTAACATATTTTTTTAAAATGATATTCCCATCTAAAATATTATTTAATTTATTAATGTCATTTATATTATTATCATTGTTTAAAATAACAAAAAGATTTGTCACAGGCTTTTGCTTTAAAGATTCATTTTTATTATTTAATTTTGTTATAAGTAATTGTGATGTCCAATAAGGTTTAGAGTTTGACACATAAAGAAATGAAATAGCACTGAAAATTATTGCACATAGTAATATTATTTTTTTACCTTCGAGTAAAATATTAAATAACCTTAAAAAATCAATTTCATCATGATTATATTGATTCTTCATTAATAACCTCAAACAAATAATAATTTTACTAAAATAATCATATAAAAGCTTATTTAATATTTAAACTTTTTATGATACCAATAACATCATGTAATGAAGATTCAATTTTATCTAATTCTCCCTGACTAATTGATGATAATTTTTTCTTTATATCTGTTGTTGAAATATCTTCAGTACGCTCAAGATATAGAACTTCACAATATTCATCTAAATAATCAAACTTACCAACCCAATCATCCCCCATAGAAAAGCAAGTAACACCATATTTTTTTATATCATCAATTTTTTGATCCCAATTATTTTCAGGAAAAACTTCATCAACATATTTACAAGAACTTACGATTTCAGCCCTTTCTTCATAAGAAAAAAATGATTTTTTACCCTTCATGGCATTAAATGAATCAGAAGATATTCCTACAATTAATTTATCACCTAATAAACTTAAACGTTTTAATAACCTAATATGCCCGACATGAAATAAGTCAAATGTTCCATATGTTAAAATAACTTTCATAATATCACTTCTTTAATTCCCAATTAAAACCGAATGCTTATGAATAATTTATTGCAAATAAATTCAAAAGACTAATAATCATTCAAGAATAAACACGCTACCGCCCTTGGGATATGCCATAAACCCACAAAGCATTCATTCTAATTTTAAAATACTTACTCATAACAACACGCTATAACATGTTATTATGCCATTAATTTATCACTATATTGCTGCACTAACTGCCAATCATTTGGGCTTAATTCACTTTTTGCATCCAATAAGCTTTGTTTTACTTTCTGCTGCATTTGTGCAATATCAGTAATACCTTGCTGTTCACAATCAGCAGCCGCAAGTGAGATATGCCCACGTAAATAGCCACCAGCAAACAGTTCATCATCCGTTGCGCTGTCAATATTGTCATCAATAAGCTGTAATAGTTTGTGTTCGTAATCGTGGATCATGTTCTATCCTTGCTGTTAGGCATAATCAGTTAATGGAATCGGCTTAGGAAAATCAGCAGCTGTTAATGGTGCAATACCATAAAAATCACGGAAGGCATCAGAAAGCATTTTAGCTCGTTCAGGAATACCGTTTGTTAAATAACTGATAACTTTATCGCGTACTTTTAAAGTAAAACCAACTCTATCTGGCTCACAGTTACCACTTAAATTATCGCAACTTACCTGATATTTGAACCCACAGCTGGCAGATAAAATCCACTCTATTGCTTGTGGATTAATCTCAACAACCTCAAATGCAGCTTGTACTTCAGCGCTACGTCCGTCGGGTTGATACCAATAACCATAGTCTTCCAATAACCGTCGTGCTTCACCTGCAATACACCAGTGCCCTAATTCATGCATTGCAGAGGCATAATAACCACGCGCAAAGATAATTTGATGATGAATGCGTTCCTCTGAGGCAGGAAGATAGATAGGCTCATCGCCACCTAATAATAGCTCAGTATTTAAACGTTCTAAAAATACCGAGTTAAACAAACGAATAAGATCGTTATAGTCATGCTTTATATGTATATTCATTTAATTATAATTAATATGTCATCATTATTTAACGAACAAAGTATATAGGTTTTCATAACCAAGCGCGACTTCTCACTATATTTTATGCGGCATAGTCATTATTTCTATAAATGCTATAAATATTATTTTTACATGAACTCAATTCATCTCTAAATTAATTCTTTTCATTAGAAGTTGAGAACCGTCACTATTACAATGCCCTATCTTCATGATTAACAACGGCCATCACAGTTATTATGCTACTTTCTATCTTATACATTATCGGTATTACTGCAGAAGCAATGACGGGCGCACTCGCCGCGGGTAAACGTCACATGGATTGGTTCGGTGTTATGTTAGTTGCAAGTGCTACCGCTATCGGTGGTGGTACTGTAAGAGATATTTTACTCGGTCATTACCCTTTAGGCTGGGTCGCACACCCACAGTATTTAGTCATTACTTGTCTTGCAGGCTTATTAACAACCGTTTTAGGCAAATGGGTAGTACGTTTTCACAAGATTTTCATCATTCTTGATGCCATTGGCTTAATTGTATTTAGTATTATCGGCTGCCAAGTGGCGATCACGATGGGCTTATCACCAATTATCTGTGTTGTAGCGGCGGTAGTAACGGGGGTTTTTGGTGGCTTACTTCGCGATATGATCACTCGTCGCAAACCAATGGTATTACATAAAGAGCTTTATGCGTCAGTCTCTTTTCTTGCGGGTATTATGTATGTCACCATGTTGCATTTTAATGTACCAGCAGATATTACGACATTAACAACATTGGTTGTTGGCTTTGGTTTACGTATGGCGGCAGTGTTCTTTAGCTGGAGTTTACCTGTATTTAAGTTCGAAGAAGCGTAAAGCAGGGAAAGCAGGGAAAGCAGGGAAAGCAGGGAAAGCAGGGAAAGCAGGGAAAGCAGGGAAAGCAGGGAAAGCAGGGAAAGCAGGGAAAGCAGGGAAAGTGTATTTTAGTTATTGAATAAAAACAACAATAACTAAAAATCAGCCACAAATTCTCATTATTCTATTCTTTCCTGATTCCCTAGATCCTCGAACCTCGTTCCTAAAAACCTCGTCCCTTGCTTCCCCTCGAAACCTCTATCTATATCTTCGGCGTTGTTGTGACAACATCTGCATTTTGACCACGATTACGTAGCAAGTGATCCATGAGAGTGATTGCTAACATTGCTTCAGCAATCGGCACCGCACGAATACCTACACATGGGTCATGACGACCTTTAGTGATAACTTCGGCTGACTCACCCTGCTTAGTGATTGTTTCACCTGGAATGCTGATACTTGAGGTCGGTTTTAGAGCAATATGCGCAATAACATCTTGTCCTGATGAGATACCACCAAGAATGCCACCAGCATGGTTAGTTTTAAACCCTTGTAATGTCATGGCATCACGGTGCTCACTGCCCCGTTGCTCAACCACATCAAAACCATCTCCGATTTCAACCCCTTTAACGGCATTGATACTCATCAGTGAATGAGCAATATCCGCATCTAAGCGATCAAATACTGGTTCGCCTAAACCTACTGGCACATTACGAGCAACCACGGTAATTTTAGCGCCAATCGAATCACCGTCTTTTTTAAGGTGACGGATCAGCTCATCAAAGGCATCAACTTTATCTACATCAGGGCAGAAAAAGGCATTTTGTTCTATTTGTTGCCAATCAACCTTCTCTATTTTTACATCACCCATCTGGGATAAGTAAGCACATACTTCTATGCCATGTACTTGTTTAAGGTATTTCTTAGCAACAGCACCCGCAGCAACTCGCATTGCTGTTTCACGTGCAGATGAACGACCACCACCACGGTAATCACGTACGCCATATTTTTGATGGTAAGTGTAATCAGCGTGACCGGGGCGAAATAAATCTTGAATATTAGAGTAATCTTTTGAGCGTTGATCGGTATTTTCAATTAATAAGCCAATTGAGGTACCTGTAGTTTGACCTTCAAAGACGCCGGATAAAATTTTAACTTCATCCGCTTCACGACGTTGAGTGGTGTATTTTGAGGTGCCAGGACGACGACGATCAAGATCGTGTTGCATGTCTGCTTCGGTGAGCGCTAATCCTGGTGGGCAACCATCAATAATACATCCTAATGCTACCCCATGACTTTCGCCAAAGGTGGTAACGCGAAACAATTGTCCTATAGTATTTCCGGCCATGACTTCCCCTGTGAGGTATCTATGCTTACATGCATTTTTAATTATGGTGATTAATACATACTGCAAAGATGTGATTTGAAAAGCAAGGAATAAAGTAGGGGCGAGGAAGTGCAGTGGCGAGTAGCGAGATCATTAGTAACGAGTTTCGAGAATGACTTAGTCCAATATCCGGGATCTACTCAATGCGCGCTTAAGCCTCAAAGACACAGTAAATAGATTAAATCCACAACGCGCGAACAATAGATTCCCTATCTCGTTCGTAACCTCACTGTAGGGAATGACGGGATTTTGGTTTGGCATTCACTCAGCCCTATATCCGTCATCCCGGAAGTTGAGGCACGAAACTATCCGGGATCTACTCACCACAAGCTTGAGCCTTAAAGACATAGTGAATATATTAACTCTACAACGCGCGAACAATAGATTCCCTATCTCGTTCGTAACCTCACTGTAGGGAATGACGGGATTTTGGTTTGGCATTCACTCAGCCCTATATCCGTCATCCCGGAAGTTGAGGCACGAAACTATCCGG